>NZ_JBFRTQ010000026.1:0-105726 GCF_041474195.1 Vibrio sp. 10N.222.52.C3
ATACTGACTTCAAAACTACAAAAAGTAATTCTAAAGCTATTACCATTCCAACAGAATGATAATGAATTGACTGTGCCGATAATAAATTATCGATTGGTCACTCAGTTCATTGAAATCAATGTGATTCCTAAGAATCAATTTTTGATATTCATCAACGAGTGCCCACACAGATTGATAGGTTTAAATTGTTAAAGAGCTTTTCCTTTTTGAGCTTCGCTCAAATCGGACGGCCATTTTAGCGATTTAAGTTTTAGTGTCAACCACTATTTTCAAAACTTTTTTCAAGCGCTTGGCTTGGCTAATTTGGCTTGCTGATTCGTTCTGGTTTCCTAAGAAGCCATCCCGTGTCAGCGAGGTGGCATTATAGAGATTTCGATCACACTGGCAAGCCCTTTTTTAAGTTTTTTTCGTTTTTTTATTCGTTCGATTAAAAAGAACTCAAAACGCCTCAAAAGTAGGCTTTTATCTTACATATTCTTCAGTTTTTCAGTGAACAAAGAGACTTTTTCCCAGTTTGTGTACTCAACTTCCTTCGTTGTATCCGTTTCACCACCTGTCATATTCATAATAAAGCGGATCATGGTTCTATCGAACCAGTTATAACGTGGGTAATAGAGGGCACCTGCAAATACACCGATTAAAGTCGGCTGCCATGGAGACTTGGTAAGGAACTTCTTAATATACGCACTGCCTTCTGGTGTATCTTTGCCTTGGTCTTCTTTACGCGCCGTTAAGTTAACACAGAAGAACGCAACCTTGCTTGATTGCAACTGAGTAAGGTTGGCATCAATAAATTGATATAGCTTCTTATTAAGGTGGCCATAACGAATCGATGCGCCAATCAACACTCTGTCGTACTGAGCAAAGTCCACCTTGCCAATAGTGTGCAGATCTTGAAGCTCACATTCGAACTCACTCATTTCTTCTTTTATATAGTTCAAGATTTTCTTGGTCTGCCCTTCACGGCTTGAATACAAAAATAGAGCTTTTGCCACAATGTTGTCCTTAGCTACGCCAAAACGTAGGGGTCAATAAGATTAATAAGGTGAAGATTTCTAATCGGCCAAACAGCATAGATACGATAAGTACCCATTTTGCTTTGTCGTTCACATCGCCAAAGTGCACCGCGACTTCACCAAGGCCCGGGCCAAGGTTATTTAATGTCGCCGCTACCGCAGAGAAAGCACTCAACTCGTCCATACCAGTTGCAATAAGAGCCAGCATACAAACCACAAACACTAATGCGTATGCAGAGAAGAAGCCCCAGACCGCATCTACAACACGTTGTGGTAGTGCAGAACCGCCAACCTTGATGGTATAGACAGCCCGTGGGTGAACAAGACGCTTCATTTCACGAGCACCTTGCAGAGTAAGTAGTAAGATTCGAATCACTTTCATACCACCACCCGTAGAACCTGCACATCCCCCTATAAAAGAAGAGAACAAAAGCAGTACGGGTAAGAACAATGGCCACTCTGAGAAACCCGTCGTTGTAAAACCCGCGGTCGTAGAGATAGACACGGTTTGGAACAAGGCTTGATCAAAGGCATCGTAATACGAGTCATAAGAGTGGTGATTCAGCAGTAATAAGAAACAAACCAAGAACAAGATCGCCTGAATAAAGATAAAGGCGCGGAATTCAGGGTCTTTCCAGTAATACTTAGGATGCACACCACCAGAAGCAAACGCAGCAAAGTGAAGCGAATAGTTACATGCGGATATAAGAAGGAACACAACTGTAATCATGTTGATCGCAGGGCTATTGAAATACCCCATGCTCGCATCGTGAGTCGAGAAGCCACCAATCGCAATAGTAGAGAAGCTATGACTGATGGCATCAAAGAAGCTCATCCCAGCAAGCCAAAACGCCACTGCACAAGCAATGGTTAAGCTCAGGTAGATGTACCAAAGCGCTTTTGCCGTTTCAGCAATACGCGGAGTCATCTTGCTATCTTTTACTGGACCCGGGATTTCAGCACGATATAGCTGCATACCACCGATACCCAGAACAGGGAGGATAGCTACCGCTAATACGATGATACCCATACCACCAAACCATTGTAGGAACTGACGGTAAAACAGAATCGCTTTAGGCAGATCATCAAGGCCAACAATTACAGTCGCACCTGTCGTAGTTAATGCAGAGAAGGATTCGAAGAAAGCATCGGTTACCGACACATTGGGGTTATCGGCGATCAAAAACGGCAGCGCACCCGCACTACCGATTACCGTCCAAAACAGAACAACAATCAAAAAGCCATCACGCGCTTTCAATTCATGCTTATAACGTCGGTTTGGAAACCAGCAAGTTGCTCCACAAAATAAGAGAACGAAGAAGGTCGTCACAAATGGCACACCCGCACCATCTCGATAGATCAGTGCGACGAGCGCAGGAGCAAGCATTGATACACTAAAAAGTGCTAATAATAATCCGACGATTCGAATAATTGAGCGAAATTGCATGAGCTATTGAACGAAGCGAAATGCTTCAAACTTCCTAGTTGTCTTTGACTTTCGTTACCAGTGCCTTAGCACCGCTTTTATTGATCATGGTTTGGGTAAACGAATCTACCTGAAGGAGCTCTATTTCAATAACAAGCTCAACTTGAACACCATAATCCGCTTGGACCTCAACAGCCTGATGCTGAGCCATGATGGATTGTGCGATCGGCACAAAGCCATAGTCTAACTCTAGCCGTAATTTTGTGGTTATTTTTTTCTCGATAGTTTGAAGCAGCTTGAGAGCTTGTTGTACACCACCGCCATAAGCCTTAACCAAACCGCCGGTTCCAAGCTTAATTCCGCCAGAGTAGCGCGTCACAACAGCCGTTAATTCACCGACGCCAGAGCCCGATAGTTGCGCCAAAATAGGCTTACCCGCTGTACCTGATGGTTCACCATCATCACTGAACCCCCAAAGCATTGAGTCTTCAGGTCGACCAGCAACAAAACCCCAACAGTTATGTCGTGCTGAAGAATGCTCTTTTTTCACCTGTTCTACGAACTGTTTTGCAGCTTCTACACTTGGAGTATGAGCAAGATGCGTAATAAAGACGCTCTTTTTTATCTCTTCTTCAAACAGAGCCGACGCAGAAGGTATTAAATAAGGCTGTTCATTCATATCGTTAACTTAGTTAATAAGAGCGACGAAGTGTATCACGCGTGAATAATAAGGGTTAGAGGATCTGTGCTATCGCACAATGTTAAACAATTGTTTAAAAAATGTATTGAAATTAATCAAGCAGAGGTACAGACTAAGATAACTGGTCTTACCAGGTATTCTACAATAATAGAAAGATAACAAGATTCTCTCAAACAATCGTGGATTGTATGTCATGGAGATAGACAATGATTTACCAAGCTAACACCCTACAGGTAAAGGAATTACAAGATGGTATTGCGGAATTAAGCTTCTGTGCACCAGCCTCTGTAAACAAACTCGACCTTGCTACTTTAGAATCACTAGACAAAGCGTTAGATGCTCTTAATGCTCACGCAGGATTACGTGGTTTAATCTTAACTTCAAACAAAGACGCGTTCATTGTAGGCGCAGACATCACTGAATTTCTTGGCCTATTTGCTAAGCCAGAAGCAGAACTTGATGAATGGTTAAGATTCGCTAATTCAATCTTCAGCAAGCTCGAAGACCTCCCTGTCCCAACTCTTTCAATGATGCGTGGCCATGCCCTTGGCGGCGGCTGTGAATGTGTACTCGCTACTGATTTCCGTATCGGTGACAAGACCACCAGCATTGGCCTACCTGAAACCAAGCTTGGCATCATGCCTGGTTTTGGTGGTTGTGTGCGCCTACCTCGTGTTATCGGTGCTGACAGCGCAATGGAAATTATCACGCAAGGCAAAGCATGCCGTGCAGATGAAGCGCTTAAAGTTGGCTTGTTAGATGCGATTGTTGAAACAGACCAGTTACTAGAATCGGCAATCAATACCATTTCTCTGGCTGCTAATGAAAAATTAGACTGGCAGCTACGCCGTAAACAAAAGACATCAGCGCTTTCACTAAGCAAACTCGAAGCGATGATGAGCTTTACCATGGCGAAGGGCTTAGTTGCTCAAAAAGCAGGGCCTCACTACCCAGCTCCGATTACTTCTGTGATTGCGATTGAAGAAGCAGCACGCAGCAATCGCGATGCAGCACTCGACATCGAACGTAAGCACTTCGTTAAGCTAGCGAAATCGGAAGAAGCAAAAGCATTAGTTGGCTTATTCCTGAATGACCAGTACATCAAAGGCTTAGCGAAACAAGCGGGTAAGTCAGCAAACAAAGCAACTGAGCGTGCAGCCGTACTTGGTGCAGGTATCATGGGCGGCGGTATTGCTTACCAATCAGCTCTAAAAGGCGTGCCAGTGATGATGAAAGACATCGCACAAGCATCGCTTGATCTAGGTATGAACGAAGCATCTAAGCTGTTGAATAAACGCTTATCACGCGGTCGCTTAGATGGATTCAAGATGGCAGGTATTCTGTCTTCTATTACTCCAAGCCTGCATTACGCGGGTGTAGAACAGTCGGATGTGATTGTTGAAGCAGTAGTAGAAAACCCGAAAGTAAAAGCAGCAGTACTGAGCGAAGTGGAAGGTTTGGTTGGTGAAGACACGGTTCTAACATCAAACACCTCTACAATTCCGATCAACCTGCTAGCGAAATCACTGAAGCGCCCAGAAAACTTCTGTGGCATGCACTTCTTTAACCCTGTGCATCGCATGCCTTTGGTTGAGATCATCCGTGGTGAACAAACTTCAGAAGAGACCATCAATCGCGTGGTTGCTTACGCAGCGAAGATGGGTAAATCCCCAATCGTTGTTAACGACTGCCCAGGCTTCTTCGTTAACCGTGTACTTTTCCCTTACTTTGGCGGTTTCAGCATGTTGCTACGCGACGGTGCTGATTTCACTAAGATCGATAAAGTGATGGAGCGCAAGTTCGGTTGGCCAATGGGCCCGGCTTACTTACTAGACGTTGTAGGCCTAGACACTGCACACCACGCACAAGCTGTGATGGCGCAAGGTTTCCCAGAGCGTATGGGCAAAGAAGGTCGTGATGCGATTGATGCACTTTACGTTGCTGAAAAATACGGTCAGAAAAACGGTAGCGGTTTCTACACATACAGCGTAGACAAGCGCGGTCGCCCTAAGAAGACCTTCTCTGAAGATATTCTTCCTATCTTGGCTGACGTATGCCAACAGCCACAAGACTTTGATGACCAGACCATTATCCAGCGCGTGATGATTCCAATGATCAACGAAGTGGTGCTTTGTCTAGAAGAAGGCATTATCGCGACACCGCAAGAAGCGGATATGGCACTGGTTTACGGTTTAGGCTTCCCTCCATTTAGAGGCGGCGTATTCCGCTACTTAGACAGTGTGGGCATTGGTAACTTCGTTGAAATGGCGAAAGGCTACCAAGACTTAGGTGCAATGTACCAAGTTCCTCAGCTATTGCTTGATATGGCAGCGAAGGGCGAAAGCTTTTACGACAGCCAACAAGCCAGTTCTCTGTAACCCACATTTGGAAAAGGAATAGCAAAATGAAAAATGTAGTTGTTGTTGATTGCCTTCGCACCCCAATGGGACGTTCCAAAGGTGGAGCTTTCCGTCACACTCGTGCTGAAGATCTGTCTGCACATTTGATGAAAGGCATTTTAGAGCGCAACCCAGAAGTAAACCCTGTCGAAATTGAAGATATTTACTGGGGTTGTGTACAACAAACACTAGAGCAAGGCTTCAACGTTGCACGTAACGCTGCCTTGCTTGCTGGTCTACCGATTGAGATTGGTGCTGTAACAGTCAACCGTTTATGTGGTTCATCTATGCAAGCTTTGCATGATGCAACTCGCTCTATCATGGTTGGTGATGCTGAAATCTGCCTGATTGGTGGTGTGGAGCACATGGGCCACGTACCAATGAACCATGGTGTTGATTTTCACCCAGGCATGTCAAAACACGTAGCAAAAGCGGCCGGCATGATGGGGCTAACCGCTGAGATGTTAGGCAAAATGCACGGTATTAGCCGTGAAGACCAAGATGCATTCGCAGCACGCTCACATGCTCGCGCTCAAGCAGCAACAGTTGAAGGTCGTTTCAAAAACGAAATTCTACCAACCGAAGCTCACGCTGCAGACGGTTCTCTGTTCACTCTGGATTACGACGAAGTCATTCGCCCAGAGACAACAGTTGAAGGCTTATCCCAGCTGCGTCCGGTATTTGACCCAGCAAACGGCACAGTAACAGCAGGTACTTCATCAGCTCTGTCTGATGGCGCTTCTGCAATGCTTATCATGAGCGAAGAGAAAGCTAACGCACTTGGCCTTAAGATTCGCGCTCGCGTGAAGTCGATGGCTATCGCTGGCTGCGATCCTTCAATCATGGGTTACGGCCCAGTACCAGCAACCCAAAAAGCACTTAAACGTGCAGGACTAACCATTGAAGACATGGGTGTGATTGAGTTAAACGAAGCGTTTGCTGCTCAATCTCTACCTTGTGCTAAAGACTTAGGTCTACTGGATGTTGTTGACGAGAAAGTAAACCTTAACGGCGGTGCGATTGCTCTGGGTCACCCACTAGGCTGTTCTGGTTCTCGTATCTCGACGACGCTAATCAACCTGATGGAAGCACAAGACGTGAAATACGGCTTGGCGACTATGTGTATTGGTTTAGGCCAAGGTATTGCAACGGTATTTGAACGCCCATAGCGTTTACTGACTGTAATATTTGAAGGGTAATCTTTTGTGCAGCTATATTTATATAGCTGCACTTTTTATTGCTTGGCATCCAACAATGCATCGATTGTGTTCAGCGAACTCAACGAGAGAAAAACCAACCCTGACATCTATGCACAAAACGCATATATTCAATGTTGATGTTTCATTATTTTTTCTCGGATGATTCAACTAAAGTTACTTCAGTTTCCTAATATTCCTCCACGGAGCAGATCATGTTTAAAGCACTTGTACTAAACCAAGAAGACAAAAAAACTATCGCGTCAGTTTCTCAAATTGAAGAATCTCAATTACCAGAAGGTAACGTGAAGATTGATGTTAGCTACTCTTCTTTGAACTACAAAGATGGTTTGGCGATTACAGGTAAAGGGCGCATTGTTCGCAACTTCCCTATGGTTCCTGGTATCGACCTTTCTGGTGTGGTTTCACAATCTGATGACCCTCGCTACAAAGCAGGCGACGAAGTGGTTCTAACTGGTTGGGGTGTTGGTGAAGGTCACTGGGGCGGCATGGCTGAGAAAGCGAGCCTAAACGGTGATTGGTTAGTGCCAATGCCAGCAGGTCTAGACGCTAAGAAAGTCATGGCAATCGGTACAGCAGGCTTCACAGCAATGCTTTGTGTGCAAGCTATCGTAGATGCAGGCATCAAACCAGAAGACGGTGAAATCCTAGTAACAGGTGCAAGTGGCGGCGTAGGTAGCGTATCTATCACTCTACTAAACCAACTGGGCTACAAAGTGGCAGCAGTGACTGGCCGTGCTTCTGTAAACGGTGAACTACTTAAATCACTAGGCGCGACACGTATTGTAGAGCGTGCTGAACTAGAAGAACCAGCTAAGCCACTAGAAAAACAACTGTGGGCTGGCGCTATCGATACGGTAGGCAGCAAAGTCCTTGCGAAAGTATTGGCGCAAATTGATTACAACGGTGCGGTTGCGATGTGTGGTCTAGCAGGCGGTTTTGACTTACCAACCACGGTAATGCCATTCATTCTGCGTAACGTTCGCCTACAAGGTGTTGATTCTGTAATGTGCCCTCGTGAAAAACGTATTAAAGCGTGGGAACAACTGGCTGAGCTACTACCAGAATCTTTCTACGCTCAAGCAACCAAAGAAGTGTCTTTAGACGGTGCAATTCAAGCAGCAGAAGACATCACTAACGGTCAAATCACTGGTCGCGTAGTCATTAAACTATAGGCTCTCAAACATAAAGTTATCAAACCTTAAGCAACAGCTTTAGGCTTGGATAACCCAAAACAACAAAGGGCTGATTTTTATCAGCCCTTTTGCGTTTTTGTCATTCGGGTCAAGTGAACTCAGACTCAGATCCGGTTAACCCAAACCGACATCCGCAATCCGTTTTTGAATCAACTCACCACACTCTTCTTTTACCACTCTTCTTAACCATTGTTGTGAAGCAGAAGAATCGCAACGCGAGTGCCAGATCAGTGAGTAATCAAACGGCATAAATTCAAATGGTAATGGCTTAACAACCAAGTCATAACGCTCTGCTACCAAATAAGCCAAATCAGCAGGCACAGTAATCACCAACGGCATTCTATCGACAATCGCCAATGCCGCTTCAAGGTGATAAGCACGCAGTACCATTTTTCTGGGTTGTTGATTAGCTAAAGCGTTGTCCAATAAAGCCTTAACACCATCACTGATCGCAATCATCGCATGTGGGAGTGAAACATAGTCTGCAAGGCTTAAAGGTTGATCGGCTAATGGATGGTTTTTAGATAACAGACACGACACACCAACCGGCCCCAAGACTTCTTGATGAAGTGGTGCAATGCTGCCACTCGGACGACAGATCGCCATATCAACGCGTTCGGTGCTGAGCTGTTTAAACAAATGCTCATGCTGCAACGGAGCAAACTCCAAAGAGATATTGGGTGCTTGTTCATAAATCTTAGGCAACGCATAAGGCAAGATGGTTTGCATCGCATAATCGGTGGTAGCGATCAGAAAACGTTCGCTGCAATAGTAAGGGTCAAAGTCACTCGGACTCAGCAATTGGCGAAAAGACTCCAAAGGCTGATCAATACGCTGACTGATCTCGAGTGCTTTCTTGGTAGGAATAAGGTGCTGACCTTGACGTGTAAACAACGGATCGTTTAGTAATTCTCTTAAACGCCCTAATACTCGACTGGTTGCGGATTGGCTTAAGTTAAGACGAAGCGCGGCCTGGCTTACGCTGCCCTCTTCAATCAATACCTTTAAAGCGACCAATAAATTAAGGTCTCTACGATAGATGTCTTCTAATTCCACGCCACTTACCTAGCTGTATACGATTGCCATTAGTCACTAAGTTGTTTATAGCATGCTTTAGATAAAAAAAATCCCGCAATTACGCGGGGAAGCCCAAGAAAATTTGGGGATAGTGTCGGAATGTTGTCGTATCGGAATTCGCTTGCTGTATTCGGGTTAGTGCTCTTGCTCTTCGGCTATGCCTTGCCAACGGCGCATCTCTACCCAAATACCAATAATCGTTGCTACTATGCCAAAAATAGGCATCAGTGAGGTCTCTGTCGATGAGCGTAGTACTAACGCACAAAAAGAAATAAAACAGAGAACCGAATAAATTGTTAATCTATCTAATCCTGTCAACATCGCCACTCCTTAGCTAGTTGCCTTTGCTTCAAGTTGTTATCAACTTGTTAACTAAGTTATAGGAAATGATTCTGTTTGCCAAGCACTTATTGCATATTTTTTCTGCAGACGTATTATTCACTCGTTAGATAGATATAGAGATACAAACCATGACATTCAAACCTGAACTGGCAACCCATACTTTAGAAGCTGAAGGCCTGCGTTGCCCGGAACCAGTAATGATGGTCAGGAAGACAATTAGAAACATGCAGGATGGCGATGTGTTACTGGTAAAAGCTGACGATCCTTCGACAACTCGAGATATTCCGAGCTTTTGTCGATTCATGGATCACCAGTTGGTAGGCCAAGCAACAGAAACGTTGCCTTACCAGTATTTGATCAGAAAGGGATTGGAGGCGTAACGCCCCACCGACTATCAAGTATCAAAAAAGCCGCTCGTACCTTATGTTCTTAAACAGAACTCAGAGTACGAGCGGCTTTTTGTTTATTCGCTTCTAGATTTGTTTTGCAGATGCTCCAGCTGATGCTGAATTTCTCGGATATCTTTGCGCATCGGAATAATATGCGCGACCCGAATCCAAGCCTCTACCGCAAGTGCAGTCATGATGATGGCACCCGCGACCATTGGCAGCCACATGTCCGTCAACACCATGCCTAACAGTGTAAGTGCAAGACCAAAAGTAAATAGATAACTTTGGCTTTGTGGAGTAATACCCATATAACGCGTCAACATAATCATGCCCTCGTGTTCTTAACTCACAAGATTAAAATATCATGACAAGTATGACAGTTATATGTCCATTCGCTCGATAAACCCCACAATACTGTAAGAGTATGACCTACAACACATTACTCTACTGATTGAGTATAATAAGACTCAATACCACCTGTTAATAGAAAGCAGCAGCGATAGCTAAACCCACGAATAGCAAGGCTGTGATCTTACGAATCAGATCAAGAGGCATCTTATCAGCAGACAGCTTACCGATGATCACCACAGGCACATTTGCCAGCAACATACCAATGGTTGTACCCAGAATCACCCACGCTAATGCATCCGCATATTGAGCCCCTAGGATAGAGGTCGCAATTTGGGTTTTATCGCCGATCTCAGCAATAAAGAAAGCGATAAAACTGGCGACAAACGGTCCTCGGTTTGAGATCTGTTCATCGTCATCTAACTTATCGGGAATCAAAATCCAGCCAGCCATCGCAATGAAACTGACCACCAGCACCCACTTTAATACTTCAGGTGAAAGATAATCAGCAACCACGACCCCGAGCCATGCTGCAAGGGCATGATTGGCAATGGTGGCAAAGAAGATAGCTGCGATGATAGGTATCGGCTTGCGATATCGACTGGCTAATAAAAGAGATAGCAACTGAGTCTTATCACCGATCTCGGCTAAGGCGACAGTTGTAATTGAAATTGCTAAAACGCTCACGACATGCTCATTTGGGATGGGGATTATTATATTTAACCAAAGACAAACCTCGCGCCCCATCCCGGTTCACGATGCTTGTCTATGGTCTTGCTAAGCACCACCAAGGTGGTGGTTGCCTCGAACGCCATGATGATTTTGCATCAATTATGTTGACGAACGAACTCATTCAATAGGATATGAATAAGTAAGCTACTCCCCAAAGACCGCGAGATTTTAATAGCCCATGCTTTCAAACACAAGTGTCAAAGTTATCAAAATATCCACTTGTGCCGAAAAACAAACATTAAAGGCACAAAAATCCACTAAACGACATTTTAGACCACTAATTAAACAAGATTACCCCTACTCGCTTTACGAATATCTCGGTATACTCAGAGGTTATTTTTCTCATTCATTTAAAAGAATCGCGCGAACCTGACTATGCAAAAATACGATATCAAAACCTTCCAGGGAATGATCCTCGCGCTGCAGGATTACTGGGCTCAAAACGGTTGTACCATTGTTCAACCTCTAGATATGGAAGTAGGTGCAGGCACCTCTCACCCAATGACATGTCTACGAGCACTTGGCCCAGAGCCAATGTCTACAGCTTACGTTCAACCTTCTCGTCGTCCGACCGATGGCCGTTACGGTGAAAACCCGAACCGTCTGCAGCACTACTACCAATTCCAAGTAGCGCTAAAACCATCGCCAGACAATATCCAAGAGTTGTACCTAGGCTCCCTAGAGGTTCTTGGTGTTGACCCACTTGTTCACGACATTCGCTTCGTTGAAGATAACTGGGAAAACCCAACACTAGGCGCATGGGGCCTTGGTTGGGAAGTATGGCTAAACGGCATGGAAGTAACTCAGTTTACTTACTTCCAACAGGTTGGCGGCCTTGAGTGTAAGCCAGTAACTGGCGAGATCACTTACGGTATCGAGCGTCTAGCAATGTACATCCAGGAAGTAGATTCTGTTTACGACCTAGTATGGAACGTAGCACCAGACGGTTCTAACGTGACTTACGGTGACATCTTCCACCAAAACGAAGTTGAGCAATCGACGTACAACTTCGAGCACGCAGACGTAGATTTCCTATTCACTTTCTTCGACCAGTGCGAGAAAGAGTGTAAAGAGCTACTTGAGCTTGAGAAGCCACTGCCGCTTCCAGCTTACGAGCGCATTCTAAAAGCAGGTCACGCATTCAACATCCTTGATGCGCGCAAAGCTATCTCTGTAACAGAGCGTCAACGTTACATCCTTCGTATCCGCAACCTGACTAAATCAGTTGCTGAAGCGTACTACGCGTCACGTGAAGCGCTTGGCTTCCCAATGTGTAAGAAGGAAGGTAAATAATCATGACGAAGAATTTTCTAATTGAACTGGGTACGGAAGAGCTTCCACCAACAGCACTTCGTTCTCTAGCAGAAGCGTTTGCTTCTAACTTTGAAGCAGGTCTTAAAACGGCTGAGCTTTCTCACGAAGGCATCAAGTGGTACGCAGCACCTCGTCGTCTAGCACTTAAAGTAACTGCACTGGCTGAAGGCCAAGCAGACAAAGTGGTTGAGAAACGTGGCCCTGCTGTTTCTGTGGCATTCGATGCTGAAGGCAACGCGACCAAAGCGGCACAAGGTTGGGCTCGTGGTAACGGTATTACTGTTGAGCAAGCTGACCGTCTGAAAACAGACAAAGGCGAGTGGCTTCTTTTCAAACAAGAAGTAGCTGGCAAACCAGTTCAAGAATTGGTGATGGACATTGCTGCGAAAGCACTGGCTGGCCTACCAATTCCTAAAGCAATGCGCTGGGGTAACTCAGACATTCAATTTATCCGTCCAGTAAAAACACTGACAGTACTACTAGGTGATGAGCTTGTTGAAGGCGAAATCCTAGGCGTAGCATCTGCTCGTACTATCCGTGGCCACCGTTTCATGGGCGAACAAGAGTTCACAATCGACTCCGCTGACCAATACCCTGCGATCCTAGAAGAGCGCGGTAAAGTAATGGCAGATTACGAAGCGCGTAAAGCGATCATCCTTGCTGATTCGCAAAAAGCGGCAGCTGCGGTTGGCGGTACAGCTGACCTAGAAGATGACCTTGTTGAAGAAGTAACGTCTCTGGTTGAATGGCCAGTAGTACTGACAGCGAAGTTTGAAGAAGAGTTCCTAAAAGTCCCTTCTGAAGCTTTGGTGTACACCATGAAAGGTGACCAGAAGTACTTCCCTGTCTATGACGACAACAAGAAGCTACTACCGAACTTCATCTTCGTATCGAACATCGAGTCTAAAGAGCCTCGTCACGTTATCGAAGGTAACGAGAAAGTGGTACGCCCACGTCTTGCTGATGCTGAATTCTTCTTCAACACAGACCGTAAGCGCCCGCTTATCGACCGTCTTGCTGAACTAGACCAGGCTATCTTCCAGAAGCAATTGGGTACTATCAAAGACAAAACAGACCGCATCACAGAGCTTGCAGGCTACATTGCTGAGCAAATCGATGCTGACGTTGAAAAGTCTAAGCGTGCTGGCCTACTGGCTAAGTGTGACCTAATGACCTCTATGGTATTCGAATTTACGGATACTCAAGGTGTGATGGGCATGCACTACGCGACTCACGACGGTGAAGACGAGCAAGTTGCACTGGCACTTTACGAGCAATACATGCCTCGTTTCGCGGGTGACGATCTACCAAGCACTGGTATCTCTTCAGCAGTAGCAATGGCAGACAAGCTAGACACTATCGTAGGTATCTTCGGTATTGGCCAAGCACCAAAAGGTTCTGACCCATTTGCACTTCGTCGTGCGTCTCTAGGTGTGCTACGTATCATCGTTGAAAACGGCTACAACCTAGACCTAACCGATCTGATCGGCAAAGCGAAAGAGCTACTAGGCGACAAGCTGACTAACAAAAACGTAGAAGCTGACGTTATCGACTTCATGCTAGGTCGTTTCCGCGCATGGTACCAAGATGCTGGTTTCAGCGTTGATATCATCCAAGCGGTACTAGCACGTCGTCCAACTAAGCCTGCTGACTTTGACCAACGTGTTAAAGCGGTTTCTCACTTCCGTGAACTGGAAGCAGCAGAAGCACTAGCAGCAGCGAACAAGCGTGTAGGTAATATCCTTGCGAAATTCGATGGCGAGCTACCAGCTGAAATCGACCTAACGCTTCTTCAAGAAGACGCAGAGAAAGCACTGGCTGAAAACGTTGAAGTAATGACGGAAGCACTAGAACCAGCATTCGCAACAGGTAACTACCAAGAAGCCCTAAGCAAGCTTGCTGATCTACGTGAACCAGTTGATGCATTCTTCGATAACGTAATGGTTATGGCTGATGACGAAGCGCTTAAGAAGAACCGTCTAACGCTACTGAACAACCTACGTAACCTGTTCCTACAGATTGCTGACATCTCTCTACTGCAAAAATAAGCACAAGTGAGACAATTACTCTAAGTCATACTCTGAGTAATTAACGGTAAACACCCAAAGGGAAGCGAAAGCTTCCCTTTTTGTTTTTGTGAACCAAGCATTTGTTTGTAGAGGTCTTATTGATTAACTGAATGAAACAGCACTCAGACTGTAGAGGGCATTGTTTGCTATAACTGACCTGTTTATTCAGGGGAAGGGAACAATGAAAAAAACAGTACTCGCGCTTTCAATACTCGCACTCAGCGCATGCAGCCAAACCAGTGACAACAACCTATTACTGACAATTGATAACGACACTGTCGTATTCGAATCATCCGGTAAAGGCACCGTGATTGCAGAACAGGAACTCGCGAAAGGTAGCTATACCTTCTCTATCAGCGATACTCAAAATACCTGTGGCACCAACTATGCGCTGGCTGAAGAAAACCGCATCAAATTCAATAAACCCCTTCGCCTAGACGACTGCGCCGAGAAGTCTGAATTAGATATCAAGATCTTTCGCGCTAACACCTATCAGTTTATGCTCAACCCACAAACCAATGAACTGACCGTTCAGATAAAGCCGAAGCAACAACAAGTACAAAGCTTTGCTTGTCCGGTTCCTAGTGACGAACCAACCATCATCGACGTTGCTCAAACCTTTGATGATGGCACCGTGGTTAGAGACGCTCTTTCAGGCAAACAAGTCACAGTAACGAATGGCAGCGTCACCATGCAGCCAGCAGAAAATAGCCAAGGTGTTCTGCTGCTTGAGAAAGTAGAACCAGAAACCAAAGCTGACTTTAGTTGGGATAACGCCACGGTTTACTTCGTAATGACTGACCGTTTCCACAATGGTAATCCTGATAACGACAACAGTTACGGTCGCAGCCAAGATGGACAAGACGAAATCGGCACCTTCCACGGTGGTGACTTGGCAGGCTTAACCGAAAAACTCGATTACATAGAATCACTCGGTGCTAATGCTATCTGGATAACGTCTCCGTTAGAGCAAATCCACGGCTGGGTTGGCGGCGGTGATCGAGGTGACTTCAAACACTACGGCTACCACGGCTACTACCATCAAGATTGGACCAAGCTCGATGACAACATGGGCACCGAAGACGAGCTAAAAACCTTCATCGATACCGCGCATAGCAAAGGCATTCGTGTTATTTGGGATGTGGTAATGAACCACACCGGCTATGCGACGCTTGCCGACATGCAAGAGTTTGATTTTGGTAAGCTCAACCTAACTGACGAAGAAGCCAAACAAACACTTGGCGAAAACTGGACAGATTGGCAACCTACCAAAGGTCAGAACTGGCACTACTTCAACAACTACATCTCTTACAGCGACAAAGAAGCGTGGGAAAAGTGGTGGGGCAAAGCTTGGCTACGCAGCGATATCGGCGCCTATGACTCTCCGGGCTACAATAACCTCACCATGTCTTTGGCGCATCTGCCCGATTTCAAAACAGAGTCGACAGAGACAATCGGGCTGCCTAATTTCTATCGCAATAAGTCCACCAGCGCGACCGATGAACTCAAAACACCTCGTAACCATTTAATCACTTGGTTATCGGATTGGGTGCGCGAATATGGTGTCGATGGTTTCAGGGTCGATACCGCTAAACACGTTGAACTCGAAGCATGGGCAGAACTGAAAGAGAGCACCAACCAGGCACTTGCCGAGTGGAAACAGAACAACCCAGACAAGGCCTTGGATGACTTACCCTTCTGGATGACTGGCGAAGTATGGGCACACAGCGTGGTCAAATCAGATTACTTCGCTAACGGATTTGATTCGATCATCAACTTTGAATTCCAGAGTGATATCGCACCAAAGGCGCTCAAGTGCCTATCCGATCTTGATGCTGATTACCTTCGATACGCAGAGAAGATCAACAACGACAGCGAGTTCAACGTACTGAGTTACCTTTCGTCTCACGACACCTCGCTATTCTGGACACAACATGGCAGTGACTTTGCAAAACAAACCAAAGCTGCAAACGCGTTGATGCTGGCTCCCGGTGCGGTACAGATCTATTACGGCGATGAAATCGCCCGAGACTTTGGCCCAACGGGTTCTGATCCAATGCAAGGCACACGCTCAGACATGCCTTGGGATCAAATCACTGGCGAACGTGCAGAGCTGCTAGAACACTGGCAAGCGCTTGGCCAATTCCGCCAACGCCACCCAGCCGTTGCTCAGGGTAAGCACATCATCCGTAACAGCAAGGGCTACTATGCGTTCGAACGCCAATACCAAGATGACAAGGTATTAGTCGTTTATACCGGTTCGAACTAAACCTTCATTAACATAAACACCAGAAACTAAAGGGGAAGCTTAGGCTTCTCCTTTTTTTATCGCTAAAGGTACGTTCAATAAGCAAGCTGTCACTCATTAACCAAACTTTATAGAAGTTTTTTACGTGTTAGAGCATTTGGCGCTATGCGTCGCAAAAACATTGCGGTATGTTCAAGGAATACACTAATGGCAGACATAAGGTCTGCCTTAATGACACGTAACAAGCAATCACAATGAATTAGGTAAAATTAGTAATGCAGTTCTCTAAGTTTGGCGAAAAGTTTAATCGATACTCTGGAATCACTCGTTTAATGGATGATTTGAATGATGGCCTGCGCACTCCTGGCGCTATCATGCTCGGTGGTGGCAACCCAGCCGCTATCCCTGCCATGCTCGATTACTTTAACCAAGCCAGTGCCGACATGCTCGCCAGTGGAGAACTCATCGCCGCCCTCGCCAACTACGATGGTCCGCAGGGTAAAGACAGCTTCATCAAATCGTTAGCGGCAATGCTGAAAGAGACCTATGGCTGGGATATCAGCGAGAAGAACATCAGCCTGACTAATGGCAGTCAAAGTGGCTTCTTCTACCTGTTCAACCTGCTAGCAGGCCAACAGCCTGACGGTTCACATAAGAAAATCCTACTGCCAATCGCACCGGAATACATCGGCTACGGCGACGCGGGTATTGATGACGATATCTTTATCTCTTACCACCCAGAGATCGAACTGCTAGAAAACCGTCAGTTCAAATACCATGTTGATTTTGAAAAGCTTAAGGTTGATGACTCGGTTGCCGCTATCTGTGCATCTCGTCCAACTAACCCAACAGGTAACGTACTGACCGACGAAGAAGTACGTAAATTGGATACACTGGCGCGTGAAAACAACATCCCACTGCTGATCGACAATGCTTACGGCCTGCCGTTTCCAAACATCATCTTTGAAGATGTCGAACCGCTCTGGAATGAAAATACGATTCTGTGCATGAGCCTTTCTAAGCTTGGTTTGCCGGGTGTGCGTTGCGGTATCGTGATTGCGAGTGAAGAAGTAACACAAGCATTGACCAACATGAATGGCATCATCAGCTTAGCGCCAAACAGCGTCGGCCCTGCAATTGCCAATCACATGATTGAAAAAGGCGATTTACTGCGCTTAAGTAGCGAGGTAATCAAACCTTTCTATAAAGATAAGTCACTACGTGCAGTTGAACTGTTACAAGACGCTATCGACGACCCTCGCTTCCGTATTCACAAGCCTGAAGGCGCTATCTTCTTATGGCTATGGTTTGATGAGCTGCCGATCACCACAATGGAACTGTACGACCGCCTTAAAGCTCGCGGCGTATTGATTGTTCCGGGTGAATACTTCTTTATCGGCCAAGAAGACGAGTGGGATCATGCTCACCAGTGCTTACGCATGAACTACGTACAAGATGATGAGGCGATGCAGAAAGGCATTGCTATCATTGCTGAAGAAGTGAAAAAGGCTTACTCAGAGCAGTAATAAGAGCTTTTAGCTTACCGCAGGTCAAATACAAAAAGAGCACCTCATTAGGTGCTCTTTCACTTTTACTTCCCGATATTTTTTAGCTCTAAGGAGCTAACAGTAATTAGCCTTCTAGTAGACTATTACCATTGATAGCAATCTTACGTGGTTGCATCGCTTCTGGGATTTCGCGTTCGAGGTCGATGTGAAGAAGACCATTTTCCATGCTTGCACCTACCACTTTTACGTAGTCAGCCAGTTGGAATTTACGCTCGAAATCGCGCTCTGCGATACCTTGGTATACGAAGGTTTTCTCTGCTTCTGCTTTACGCTCACCTTTCACAATTAGCATGTTCTCTTTCTGAGTCAGATCTAATTGGTCATCAGCAAAACCAGCGACTGCCATAGTAATACGGTAGTTGTTCTCGTCTTTTTGCTCGATGTTGTATGGAGGGTAACCGCCAGAAGAGTTCTTCGATGTATTCGCTTCCATCATGTTGAATAGACGATCGAAGCCGATTGCGTTGCGGTAAAGTGGAGTGAAATCTACAGTTCTCATAATGCTATCCTTTTAGTAAGCAATAGTCTTAGCTGCGAATTTTACTTGGATCTAACCTGTGTGTGACCCAGTAAACAGCTAAGAGATTCAATTCGCATTCCTCGGGTTTCACCTCTATTGGCGACAACGCTGGGACATGGCAATGAATCAATTTTTAAGTTGTGTGCTGCCAAAGTTATCCTCTATTGAGCGATACTTCGTTAGCGGTAATGAAGGTTCTGTTTCTTCTCTTGTAGAGCAAGACAGTCATCCTCTTCACAAATAGATATATGGATTGAGCAAAATAGTTTCAAGGGGTTATTTTCAATTATTTTTGCAACTCAATATTTTTCAATATCTTACAAACATAAAAAAGCACCATCCAAAGGATAGTGCTTTAAAATGATTTTAGTTTTTTGAGACGAAGCTATTTGGCTTTAGTTCAAGGAAGAGGCGCGGAGCATACGAATGTATGTGAGCACCTCTGACACAGAAATTAAGCCAAAGAGCGAAGTATCAAAGAGACTAAACGTCTAGGTTTGCTACTTTCAGTGCATTCTCTTCGATGAAGTTACGACGAGGTTCAACTTGGTCACCCATTAGCGTCGTAAACAACAAATCAGCACCAACAGCGTCTTCAATTGTTACTTGCATCATACGGCGAGTTTCAGGATCCATTGTGGTTTCCCAAAGTTGATCCGGGTTCATCTCGCCTAGACCTTTGTATCGCTGTAGGCTTAGACCACGACGAGACTCTTTCACTAACCAGTTCAGAGCATCAACGAAGCTAGAAACTTCTTGAGTACGCTCACCACGCTTAATGTAAGCGCCTTCTTCAATCAAGCCATCAAGAGCTTCAGAAAGATCCGCTAGCTTACCAAACTCTTTAGAGTTAATAAGATCGATGCTTAGTAGGTGTTCATGAGTCACACCATGAGTACGAACCACAATCTTAGGAACGCTTAAGCCTAGCTCTTCGTGTTTTTCAACTTCAAGGCTGTATTGGCTTGCACCTACTTCTTTCGCGTTTAGCTGTTCAACAAGCTGCTTACCCCAAGCTTCAACTGCCGCGTCATCATGACACTGCTCAGCCGTTAGACGAGGAACGTAAATCAGTTCGTGAACCAATGCGCGTGGGTAACGGCGGCTCATACGATCAACAAGCTTGATGCCTGCATTGTATTGCTGAACAAGCTTCTCTAAACCTTCACCTGCAAATGCTGGCGCTTCAGGGTTTACGTGCAGTTCTGCGTTGTCTAAAGCCAAAGATACTTGATACTGGTTCATCGCATCTTCATCTTTAATGTACTGCTCTTGCTTACCTTTCTTCACTTTGTAAAGTGGCGGTTGAGCAATGTAGATGTAGCCACGTTCAATCAGCTCTGGCATTTGACGGTAGAAGAACGTCAGTAGCAGGGTACGGATGTGAGAACCATCGACATCGGCATCGGTCATGATGATGATGTTGTGGTAACGCAGTTTATCTGGGTTGTATTCGTCACGACCAATACCACAACCAAGAGCGGTGATTAGCGTTGCTACTTCTTGAGAAGACAGCATTTTATCGAAACGTGCTTTCTCTACGTTAAGGATTTTACCTTTCAGCGGTAGGATTGCTTGGTTCTTACGGTTACGCCCCTGCTTAGCTGAACCGCCAGCAGAGTCTCCTTCCACAATATATAGTTCAGACAGTGCAGGATCTTTTTCCTGACAGTCAGCAAGCTTACCAGGAAGACCCGCTAAATCTAATGCGCCTTTACGACGAGTCATTTCACGAGCTTTACGCGCTGCATCACGAGCACGTGCTGCATCAATAATTTTAGAACAAACTGTTTTCGCTTCACCTGGGTTCTCAATAAGGAACTCAGACAACTTCTCACCCATTGTAGATTCAACGGCAGACTTCACTTCTGAAGAAACCAGCTTATCTTTAGTTTGGCTTGAGAACTTAGGATCAGGCACTTTAACAGAAACAATCGCCGTCAGACCTTCACGAGCATCATCACCAGAGGTCGCAGTCTTCGCTTTCTTAGAGAAGCCTTCCTTGTCCATGAAGCTGTTCAGAGTACGCGTTAGCGCCGCACGGAAACCTGCTAAGTGAGCACCACCATCGCGTTGAGGGATGTTGTTGGTGAAACAGTAGATGTTTTCTTGGTAGCCGTCATTCCACTGCATCGCAACTTCAACGGTAATACCGTCTTCGCGCTCAGAGTTAAAGTGGAAGATTTTTTGGATGATTGGCGTTTTGTTAGTATTAAGGTGTTCAACAAACGCTTGGATACCGCCTTCGTATTCGAAGTGATCCATTTTGTCTTCTTCGCGCTCGTCAATTAGCTTAATTGATACACCTGAGTTCAAGAATGATAGCTCACGTAGACGCTTAGCTAAAATGTCGTAATGGAACTCGATGTTAGTGAAGGTTTCTTCACTCGGCCAGAAACGAATCTCTGTACCTGTTTTATCCGTGTCACCGATAACCGCTAGTGGCGCTTGAGGCTCACCGTGGCTGTAGGTTTGAGTGTGGATTTTGCCACCGCGGTGGATAGTAAGAGTAACTTGCTTAGAAAGTGCGTTAACTACTGAAACACCAACACCGTGCAGACCACCAGATACCTTGTACGAGTTATCATCGAACTTACCACCAGCGTGAAGAACCGTCATGATTACTTCGGCTGCAGATACGTTTTCTTCTGGGTGCAATTCTGTTGGAATACCACGGCCGTCATCGCTCACAGACACAGAACTATCTTCATGGATAGTTACAATGATGTCATTACAGTGACCAGCTAGCGCTTCATCAATAGAGTTATCTACCACCTCAAAAACCATGTGGTGCAGACCGGTACCATCATCCGTGTCGCCAATGTACATTCCAGGACGCTTACGTACCGCATCCAGACCCTTCAGTACTTTAATACTCGATGAATCGTAATTATCTGACATAGTTACTCTCTGACTAATTATCCTTGCTCTATTTTGCCATGTTCCACATGAAACATCCTGCTATTTTCGTCATGCATATCTGCAATCTGATCAGCGGTAATAGAGCTTACAAAAACTTGAGCCTGGGTCGCCTTTAAACACTCAGCAAGACGTGCTCGGCGTTGGCTATCTAATTCGGAAGCGAAGTCATCTATCAAATAGATGCACTGCTTACCTGTCATTTGAGTGAGGTGTTGCCCTTGTGCTACTCGTAGCGCGCACACCATCAACTTCAATTGACCTCGTGACAAGACATCTTCCACTGGAGTGCCGTTCACTTTTATCTTCAGATCCGCTTTGTTTGGCCCACTAAAGGTGTAACCAAGCTGCTGATCCCTTTCAAAATTCTTTTCTAATATATCGGCGTACGGGGTGTCTTTGTCCCAGCCACGATAGTAGTTAATCTTTATCTCAAACTCAGGAAGGAAGGTCGCACAGATTTCTTCGGCGACTTCTTTGAGCTGATCAACGTAGGTGGCACGCCACTGACTGATGCTTTCTGCTAAACGGGCCAATTCTTGGTCCCAATAGCTCAGCTCTCGATAGTGCGTTGCCGTTTTCAATAAGGCGTTTCGCTGCTTATTGAGGCGCTTTACCCTGCCCCACGCATCATAAAAGCCCGACTCACTGTGGAAGACTCCCCAATCAATGAATGCTCGGCGATGCTTAGGTCCATCGGTTAGTAAATCAAACCCTTCAGGGTGAATCAACTGCAAAGGTAAGACTTGAGCTAACTGAGCCAACTTTTGCCCAGTTTGACCGCTTATTTTAACCTCTGTCGTGCCATCGCGCTGCTTATTAATGCCAATTGGCAGCTCAAATTGATCCGAGGTCATAAAACGGCCATGTACAAACAGCTCACTACACTCGTTTTGTATGATACGACCGGTAAGTGAACTCTTGAATGAGCGACCATGTCCGAGCAGATACACAGCTTCAAGGACACTGGTTTTGCCGCTTCCGTTAGCCCCTATAAGAAAGTTAAAGCCTGATGACGGTTGAATGTCACAGGCTTCAATATTTCTAAACTGCTTAACGATTAAGCGCGATAAAGGCATAACGTCTTCATATTAATCTTCAATCACGACTCGGTAGGTCAACATAGGGCTGCTTATAAGCGAATTGGCATAACAACGTACATCGCGCTGTCATCTTGTGCGTTCTCGATAAGAGCACTCGCATTGGCGTCTGACATTGAGATGCGAACCTGTTCACAACGCAGTGTGTTCAGAACATCCAATACGTAGCTTACGTTGAAGCCAATCTCTAGCGCGTCACCGTCGAAGTTAACATCGAGTACTTCTTCTGCTTCTTCTTGCTCTGGGTTGTTCGCGGTAATGCGCATCTCGCTATCCGCAAGGTTAACGCGAACACCACGGAATTTTTCATTCGATAGAATCGCAGCACGAGAAAATGCTGAACGTAATTCATCACAGCCAGCTTCAAGTGTCTTGGTGGTATTTTGCGGCATTACGCGGCGATAATCAGGGAAACGACCATCAACCAGCTTAGAAGTGAAGACATAGTTGTTCACTTCAGCTCGCACGTTAGAGTTACCAATTTGCAGTGTTACTGGCTGTTCAGGTGCATCCAATAGCTTCACTAACTCTTGAACACCTTTACGAGGAACAATGATCTGCTTCTGAGCAAAATCCGCACCCAGTTGTGCTTGAGATACTGCCATACGGTGACCATCGGTCGCTACGCTGCGCAGGATAGAGCCTTCAATCTCAAACAACATACCGTTGAGGTAGTAACGAACATCTTGGTTCGCCATTGAGAATTGTGTTTTCTCGATAAGACCGCGAAGTTCAGCTTGTGTCACTGACACTTCAACTTCACTGCTCCAGTCTTCAATATTTGGAAAATCTGCCGCAGGTAATGTTGCTAAAGAGAAGCGGCTACGACCAGAGCGAACCTGAATACGGTCACCATCCAATACCACCGTGATCACTGAGTTATCTGGCAATCCACGGCAGATATCTAGGAATTTACGTGAAGGTACGGTAATGCTACCCGCTTCGAAATCACCTTCAAGCGTTACACGGCTGATCAGTTCAACTTCTAGATCCGTCGCTGTCATCGACAACACGTTATCTTCTACTTTAATCAGTAGGTTTCCTAGAATTGGAAGCGTTGGCCTGCCACCGAGTGCGCCAGATACTTGTTGTAATGGCTTAATCAGGTGACTACGTTCAATGGTAAATTTCATATCTTGCTCTTACGGTCTAAATGGCACTGCGTAATAGTACGTGGCCAAGATTCTGCTTATTAAGGTTAAGAATACTGTGTATTAAGAAGAAAGGGTACGAATCAAGTTCGAATAATCTTCTTTAATGTCGTGGCTCTCTTCACGCAGCTGAGCAATCTTACGACAAGCATGCAGTACCGTCGTGTGGTCACGACCACCGAATGCATCGCCAATCTCAGGCAAGCTGTGGTTTGTTAGCTCTTTCGCCAGTGCCATCGCCAATTGACGTGGACGAGCAACAGAACGAGAACGACGCTTAGACAATAGATCAGCGACTTTGATTTTGTAGTACTCGGCTACTGTCTTTTGAATGTTATCAATAGTGACCAGTTTTTCTTGCAGTGCAAGTAGGTCACGCAGTGCTTCACGCACGAAGTCGATCGTGATCGGGCGGCCAGTGAAGTTTGCATTCGCAATAACACGGTTCAATGCGCCTTCCAGTTCACGAACGTTAGAGCGTAGACGCTTGGCAATAAAGAACGCCACTTCATCCGCAAGGTGAATTTGGTGGTCTTCGGCTTTCTTCATCAAGATCGCAACACGTGTCTCAAGCTCTGGTGGCTCAATAGCTACCGTCAAACCCCAGCCGAAACGAGATTTAAGACGATCTTCTACCCCGTTGATCTCTTTTGGATAACGGTCAGACGTTAGGATGATCTGTTGATTGCCTTCAAGCAGCGCGTTAAAGGTATGGAAGAACTCTTCTTGAGAACGCTCTTTATTAGCAAAGAATTGGATGTCATCGATAAGCAATGCATCAACACTACGGTAGTAGCGCTTAAATTCTTCGATCGCGTTGTTTTGCAGAGCCTTTACCATATCCTGAACAAAACGCTCTGAGTGCATGTAAACCACTTTCGCATTCGGCTTATTATCAACAATGGCGTTACCCACCGCATGCAACAAGTGCGTTTTACCTAAACCAGTGCCGCCGTATAGGAACAACGGGTTGTAGGCTGTACCTGGGTTATCAGAAACCTGACGTGCCGCAGCCAAACCGAGTTGGTTCGACTTACCTTCAACAAAGTTATTGAACTTATGTTTTGGGTTCACGTTTGAGCGGTGATTCAAGTCAACCGCGACAGGCTCTTCATCACGCCAGATATTATGGACAGGTTTGCGAGCTTGTAATTGCGCAGGTGCTGATGACTCAGCGGCCACATCAGCTGCAGTGCGAGTCTGAGTTGGTGTCGGTGTCGCAGGCTTTGGTGCAATCACACGCTTGCTTCCCACTTCAAAATGAAGATGTGGGATATCGTTACCGCAATATTCTTGCAGCAGACGGTTAATGCTATTTAGATACTTATCACGAACCCAATCGAGTACGAAACGGTTCGGTGCAAATAGAGTTAGAGTATTGTCATTGAGTTCCGCTTGTAACGGACGAACCCACATACTGAATTCTGTAGCTGGTAACTCTTCTTGAAGCTGTTGCAAACACTGCAACCAAAGCGAAGATGACACGGTGCCCTCACTCTATTTAAAGTAATATGAAATGACCGCTAATTTTACCTGTTGATAAGTCAGATCACCAGCAATTGATCACAGATCCAGTGAATAAGATCCAAGTTATTCACAATAAATTTGTAATTTATCGGTGGATCCACACATCTTGCCCCTAATTTACTCACACAATGATCCACTTATGCCCGGATCCTTGCTAGTTATCCCCAAATCGGGAATTCAATCTGGTTATGGTTAATAACATCTGGTTATTTATTCTAGTGAGCATTTTCCCAGTAACATCCAAACCCATAAATATAAGGAGTTACCAAATGAATAACTGGATTAAGGCTGCAATTGCGGCTATCGCACTCTCTGCTGCTACTGTTCAAGCTGCGACTGAAGTTAAAGTCGGCATGTCTGGTCGCTATTTCCCGTTTACGTTCGTTAAACAAGACCAGCTACAGGGTTTTGAAGTGGATTTATGGGATGAGATCGGTAAGCGTAACGATTACAAGGTTGAATACGTAACGGCAAACTTCTCTGGTCTGTTTGGTCTTCTTGAAACGGGTCGCATCGATACCATTTCAAACCAAATTACAATGACGGATGCACGTAAAGCGAAATACCTATTCGCAGACCCATACGTAGTAGACGGCGCACAAATTACCGTTCGTAAAGGTAATGACAGCATTAAAGGCATCGAAGACCTTGATGGCAAGACGGTTGCGGTAAACCTAGGCTCAAACTTTGAACAACTGCTTCGCAGCTACGACAAAGATGGCAAGATCAATGTAAAAACCTACGATACAGGTATTGAACATGACGTGGCACTGGGTCGTGCCGATGCATTCGTAATGGATCGCCTATCAGCACTAGAGCTTATCAAGAAGACTGGTCTACCATTACAACTAGCAGGTCAGCCATTCGAAACAATTGAAAACGCTTGGCCTTTCGTCGACAACGATAACGGCAAAAAACTGCAAGCAGAAGTAAATGAAGCATTAGCAGCAATGCGCGCAGATGGTACGCTAGAAAGTATCTCTCAGAAATGGTTTGGTGCGGACATTACTCAGAAGTAATTACTCACTTTCTCCATTCAAGGCCCACTGCTTTATACAGCGGTGGGCTTTTTTCTTTTGTGCACTGATTAAAAAACCTGATACAACAGTACTTACATATAGAACAACACTGCCAATAAAAATACGAGATAGATTATGGGATTTGACTTTAATTACATGCTAGAGCTGTTGCCAATACTACTGAAGTATTTAGGCACCACGATGGAGATGGCGACCTGGGGCTTGTTCTTTGCTCTGATCCTGTCTCTGATACTGGCGAATATTCGTGTATTCAAAATCCCAGTGCTCGACCAACTGAGCCAGCTGTACATTAGCTTCTTCCGAGGCACACCACTGTTGGTGCAGCTGTTCCTCCTTTATTACGGCTTACCACAAGTCTTCCCGTGGATGGTTGGGTTGGATGCCTTCAGCGCCGCTGTGATTGGCTTAACCCTGCACTTTGCCGCGTATATGGCAGAAAGTATTCGTGCCGCGATTATCGGTATTGATCGCAGCCAGATGGAAGCCAGCCTTTCGGTCGGTATGACAACCAGCCAAGCGATGCGCCGAGTGATCTTACCGCAAGCAACTCGCGTGGCACTGCCGTCGTTGATGAACTACTTCATCGATATGATCAAGTCGACTTCACTTGCCTTCACCCTAGGTGTCGCCGAAATCATGGCTAAAGCTCAGATGGAGGCTTCTTCAAGTTTCCGCTTCTTCGAGGCTTTCTTAGCAGTCGCACTGATTTACTGGGGCGTGGTGGTTATCCTCACTCGTATTCAAATTTGGGCCGAAGTGAAACTGAATAAGGCGTATGTACGATGATCAAATTACAAAGTATCCACAAGCAGTTTGGTGACACCGAAGTTTTGAAAGGGATCGACCTAGAAATCAAACAAGGTGAGATAATTGTCATCATAGGTTCAAGTGGTACGGGTAAATCTACCCTACTGCGTTGTGTGAATTTTCTAGAGCAAGCCGATCAAGGCACGATTTCGATTGATGATATCAAGGTTGATACTCAGAAACACACTAAGGCAGAGGTGCTTGCACTGCGTCGTAAGACCGGTTTTGTGTTCCAAAACTATGCACTGTTCGCTCACCAAACCGCGAGACAGAATATTGCTGAAGGTTTAATTACCGTTCGTGGTTGGAAAAAACAGCAAGCCCATGAAAAAGCACAACAAATACTTGATGATATTGGCTTAGGTGACAAAGGTGATAGCTACCCAGCCGCGCTCTCTGGTGGCCAGCAACAACGGGTGGGTATTGGCCGTGCAATGGCACTACAACCCGAGCTTTTACTGTTTGATGAGCCGACTTCAGCGCTCGATCCTGAGTGGGTTGGCGAAGTGCTTAACCTAATGAAAAAACTGGCAAATCAGCATCAAACCATGCTGGTGGTTACCCATGAAATGCAGTTCGCGAGAGAGGTCGCAGACCGAGTGATCTTCATGGCTGACGGTCATATTATCGAGCAGGGATCTCCACAGGATATTTTTGGTAATCCACAGGATCCTAAATTAAAAAAATTCTTAAATAAGGTTGGGATCGACTAAGGATCCTTGTGATTTTAGTTATTCTACGTATAATCCCCCGACCGGAATTTTAGTTAACCCAATCATTGACACTTTTTGTGACAGTGATTACAATTCCGCCTCTTTGTTGAGAGGCGTCGGTTTTCCTTTCTTATATAAAGAAGAGAAAAAATGCCCACGCCGGGTTTAACAAAAACCTAAAACTACTGATCAGTAAGGTAATTACAATGAAACGCACTTTTCAACCTACAGTTCTAAAGCGTAAGCGTACTCACGGTTTCCGTGCTCGCATGGCTACTAAGAACGGTCGCGCAACAATCAATGCACGTCGTGCAAAAGGCCGTAAGCGTCTTTCTAAGTAATCTTTGATTATTTTGAATAAGCTAGCCTTCGGTCGGGAGTTACGCTTGTTAACTCCCGAACATTATCAAAATGTCTTCAAGCAAGCTCATCGAGCTGGCTCCCCTCATTTCACCATCATTGCCCGAAATAACTCTCTTTCAAATCCTCGTCTTGGATTAGCCGTTCCGAAAAAGCAGATTAAAACCGCCGTGGGTCGTAACCGATTCAAGCGTCTTACTCGTGAAAGCTTTCGTAACACTCAACACAAACTTCCTAACAAAGATTTTGTTGTAATCGCTAAGAAGAGCGCGCAAGATTTAAGCAATGAAGAAATGTTCAAGCTACTCGACAAATTATGGCTTCGCCTGTCTCGCCCTTCGCGTGGATAGCGCTAATACCCATCTATTTTTATAGATGGTTTATTAGTCCACTCATCGGCCCACGCTGCCGATTTACTCCAACCTGCTCTTTATATGCGATAGAAGCGTTGAAAGCTCACGGTTTTGTAAAAGGGTGTTGGTTATCAGGCAAACGTCTATTAAAATGCCATCCTTTGAACGAAGGGGGCTTTGACCCCGTTCCACCAGTCCAAAAACAAGACAGAGATAAATAACGATGGATTCTCAACGTAATATCCTGTTAATCGCATTGGCTTTGGTTTCTTTCCTACTGTTCCAACAATGGAACGTAGCTCAGAATCCAGCACCACAAGCGGTTGAGCAGGCACAATCTGGCAGCACCCTACCAGCGCCATCTTATGCAGATGATCTAGACCCGGCTCCTGGTCAAGTTGCTTCTTCTGCTAAAACTATCACAGTAACAACTGATGTACTGACTCTGTCAATTGATACGGTTGGTGGTGATGTCGTTAAAGCAAACCTAAACGATTACTCTGCTGAGTTCGATTCTGAAGATACGTTTGTTCTTCTTAAAAACGAACCAGGTCACCAATTTATCGCACAAAGCGGTCTAGTGGGTCCTCAAGGTATCGATTTAAGCAGCACAAACCGCCCAAGCTACACAGTTTCAGCAGACAGCTTCACGCTTGCTGATGGTCAGGATGAACTACGCATCCCGATGACTTACCAAGCGAACGGCCTTGATTACACGAAAACATTCATCCTTAAGCGTGGCAGCTACGCAATGGATGTTGAATACGATGTAGTCAACAACTCTGGTAACAACGCGACATTCGGCATGTACGCTCACCTGCGTCAGAACGTAATGGATGACGGCGGTAGCCTAACAATGCCAACTTACCGTGGTGGTGCTTACTCTACGGAAGATACGCGTTACAAAAAATACAGCTTCGACGACATGCAAGATCGCAACCTGTCTCTTAACCTAGCAAACGGTCAAGGTTGGGCAGCGATGATTCAGCACTACTTTGCAAGTGCATGGATCCCACGCGACGAAGCAGGCAGCAACCTTTACACTCGTGTAATTGGTAACCTTGGCGACATCGGTGTTCGCATGCCGAACAAAACCATCGCTACTGGCGACGAAGCAAACTTCAAAGCAACGCTTTGGGTTGGTCCTAAACTTCAAGACCAAATGGCTGCTGTTGCACCTAACCTAGACCTAGTAGTTGACTACGGTTGGTTATGGTTCATTGCTAAACCACTTCATACTCTGCTTTCGTTCATTCAAGGCATCGTTGTGAACTGGGGTCTGGCAATCATCTGTCTAACTTTCATCGTTCGTGGTGCTATGTACCCACTAACGAAAGCTCAGTACACGTCTATGGCGAAAATGCGTATGCTTCAGCCTAAGCTGACTGCAATGCGTGAGCGTATCGGCGACGACCGTCAACGCATGAGCCAAGAAATGATGGAGCTTTACAAGAAAGAGAAAGTAAACCCACTAGGTGGCTGTTTACCTATCCTTCTGCAAATGCCTATCTTCATTTCGCTATACTGGGCACTAATGGAGTCTGTTGAACTGCGTCACTCACCGTTCTTCGGTTGGATTACTGACCTTTCAGCACAAGACCCATACTACATCTTGCCACTTCTGATGGGTGCTTCAATGTTCCTAATCCAGAAGATGAGCCCGACAACTGTAACGGATCCAATGCAGCAGAAGATCATGACCTTTATGCCGGTTATGTTCACATTCTTCTTCCTGTTCTTCCCTTCAGGTCTGGTTCTATACTGGCTAGTATCGAACATCGTAACTCTGATTCAGCAAACGCTTATCTACCGCGCGCTGGAAAAGAAAGGCTTACATTCTAAGTAAGTTCGATAATAGAAAGAGACAAAGAAAGGCGACCAAAAGGTCGCCTTTTTGTTTTTAGCTGATTACAATTCAGCTAATTGATTAATCGTGAGCGCCCCTTTTTGGCTTTCACATGCTAGCAGGCACAACTATGACTACAGATACGATTGTTGCTCAAGCGACTGCACCCGGCCGTGGCGGCGTCGGTATTATTCGCGTTTCAGGCCCACAAGCAGCCCAAGTTGCGCTTGAAGTTACCGGCAAAGTACTGAAACCACGTTACGCTGAGTACACCCCTTTTAAATCTCACGATGGTTTAGAGCTAGACCAAGGCATCGCGCTTTACTTTCCTAACCCGCACTCGTTTACCGGTGAAGACGTTTTAGAGCTGCAAGGCCACGGTGGTCCTGTGGTAATGGATATGCTCATCAAGCGCATCCTCGCTATTCCAGGGCTACGCGCAGCACGCCCAGGTGAGTTCTCGGAGCGTGCCTTCTTGAACGACAAGATGGATTTAACCCAAGCAGAAGCGATTGCTGACCTCATTGATGCCAGTTCAGAAGAAGCGGCGAAATCAGCTCTGCAATCGTTACAAGGCGAGTTTTCAAAACGCATTAATACGCTGGTGGATTCTCTGATTCACTTACGCATCTATGTTGAAGCCGCTATCGACTTCCCAGAAGAAGAGATTGATTTCCTTGCTGACGGTAAAGTAAGTGCTGACTTACAAGCTATCATCGACAACCTCGAAGCGGTTCGCCAAGAAGCCAATCAAGGTGCCATCATGCGTGAAGGTATGAAGGTGGTGATTGCAGGTCGTCCTAATGCCGGTAAGTCGAGCTTACTGAATGCATTATCGGGTAAAGACTCCGCGATTGTGACTGATATTGCAGGTACAACCCGTGATGTACTTCGTGAACATATCCATATTGATGGTATGCCACTGCACATTATTGATACCGCAGGCCTGCGTGAAGCCTCGGATGAAGTCGAAAAAATCGGTATTGAACGCGCTTGGGAAGAAATTGCTCAAGCCGATCGCGTTTTATTTATGGTCGATGGCACCACTACCGATGCAACCGACCCGAAAGATATCTGGCCAGATTTCGTTGATCGTCTGCCGAATAACATCGGAATGACCGTGATTCGTAACAAAGCCGATCAAACCGGTGAAGATCTCGGGATTTGCCATGTTAATGATCCAACTCTGATTCGACTATCAGCAAAGACGGGACAAGGCGTTGATGCACTACGTAATCACTTAAAAGATTGCATGGGCTTTGCTGGTGGCAATGAAGGTGGCTTCATGGCACGTCGTCGCCACTTAGATGCCCTAGAACGCGCATCTGAGCATCTAGATATTGGCCAGCAACAGCTCGAAGGCTATATGGCAGGGGAAATCTTGGCAGAAGAACTGCGTATAACGCAGCAACACCTTAACGAGATTACTGGTGAATTCAGTTCCGATGACCTACTCGGCCGTATCTTCACCTCTTTCTGTATTGGTAAATAACCTTTAAAGGCCGGCTCATGCTGGCCTTTTTCTTTAGTAAGGACAGCTTAATGATCCACATTATTACAGGCAGCACCTTAGGTGGTGCAGAGTACGTTGGCGATCACCTTAATGATCTTCTTGAAGAGCAAGGCCACGAGATCACCCTTCATAATCAGCCTGAATTCGATGATATTCCCCAACAAGGCTTTTGGTTGCTGGTGACTTCAACTCATGGTGCGGGTGAATTTCCAGATAATATTAAGCCGTTTATCGACGCATTGACCCAGCAATCTCCAGATTTAAGCCCGGTTCGCTTTGCTGTCGTGGCGCTTGGTGATTCGAGTTACGATACCTTCTGTTTGGCGGGAAAATCAGTCCACAGCCAGATGAAAGAGCTCGGTGCTCAGCCTATTTCTGACTGTTTTACCATCGATGTATTGGAAACTCCGGTACCAGAAGACGCAGCAGAAGCTTGGTTCAACGATCATAGCGACCAGTTTTAACCTCTCTCCTCTCTCAAAAAGCGGCTTATGCCGCTTTTTTTGTCTCTGAACATCGTGATTGTGAATAACTTTTTTTCAAAAACATCGAAAATTAGCGATCTATTTTCAATTTCTGCTGTGGATAAGATCATACATATACGGTGATTAACCTATAGTTATCCAAATAACAAGTTTTAGGCTAATTTCCTCCTGTGAATAAGTAGCCATTTTGATCCCAGCTAATCCTCATCCTGATCAAAGTTAGATCACATCATTTGATCCAAAAAAGATCCATGATCTCGTTGATCATTTCCGACTTATCCACAGATACCCTCGATCCTAATAATAGATCTAATAAAAGATCTCCTTAAAGATCTTATCTATATTAATTAAAAACAGCTTTTTCGAAAAATCCCAAAAACGTTTTCTCAGGCTATGAAAACAGGTAGAATATCGCTCCTTTTTATCAATCTAGAAAACGTTTGAATACCTGAGGTCGGTTCATGCTTTATCACGAAAAATTTGACGTCATCGTTGTTGGTGGTGGCCATGCAGGAACGGAAGCCGCACTCGCATCTGCACGTACTGGTCAAAGTACGTTATTACTTACTCATAATATCGATACACTAGGACAAATGTCTTGTAACCCAGCCATTGGCGGGATCGGTAAGGGCCACTTGGTAAAAGAGGTCGATGCAATGGGTGGATTAATGGCGCAAGCTATTGATCATGCAGGTATTCAGTTCAGAACATTGAACGCATCAAAAGGCCCTGCGGTTCGTGCTACTCGTGCACAAGCTGACCGCGCACTGTACAAAGCCTTTGTTCGTAACGTTCTTGAAAACACGCCAAACCTGACTTTGTTCCAACAGTCGGTTGATGACTTGATCGTTGAACAGGATCAAGTGGTAGGTGTGGTAACGCAGATGGGCCTTAAGTTCCGCGCAAGCGCTGTGGTTCTGACTGTGGGCACATTCCTAGGCGGCAAGATCCATATTGGTATGGAAAGTTCTTCAGGTGGCCGTGCTGGTGATCCACCATCGATCGCACTGGCTGACCGTCTTCGTGATCTTCCATTCCGAGTTGATCGCCTGAAAACAGGTACTCCTCCTCGTATCGATGCGCGTAGCGTTGATTTTTCTGAGCTTGAGGTTCAGCACGGTGATAACCCGACGCCTGTTTTCTCGTTCATGGGCAGCCGAGCTCAACAACCTCGTCAAATTCCATGTTACATCACGCATACCAATGAAAATACGCATGACGTAATTCGCGCTAATCTCGATCGTAGCCCAATGTATGCGGGTGTTATTGAAGGTATTGGCCCTCGCTACTGTCCTTCAATTGAAGACAAAGTGATGCGTTTTGCTGACAAGAACAGCCACCAGATTTTTATTGAGCCTGAAGGTCTAACGACTCATGAGCTATACCCGAATGGTATCTCTACCAGTCTGCCTTTTGATGTACAGGTTCAAATTGTTCGTTCGATGAAGGGTTTTGAAAATGCTCATATCGTTCGCCCTGGCTATGCGATTGAGTACGATTTCTTTGATCCTCGCGACCTTAAGCTGACTTACGAAACTAAGTTTATCAAAGGTCTATTCTTTGCGGGTCAAATCAACGGTACCACTGGCTACGAAGAAGCAGCTGCACAAGGCTTAATGGCGGGTCTGAACGCGAGTTTGTTTACTCAAGGCAAAGAAGGCTGGAGTCCGCGTCGTGACCAAGCTTACATGGGCGTGCTTATTGACGACCTATCGACCATGGGTACCAAAGAACCTTACCGCATGTTTACGTCTCGCGCGGAATACCGTCTGCTGCTTCGTGAAGACAACGCCGATATCCGCTTGACTGAAAAGTCGCGTGAACTTGGCCTTGTTGATGACGCTCGTTGGGCTCGTTTCAACGAGAAGATGGAAAACATGGAGAAGGAGCGTCAACGTCTGAAAGAGACTTGGATTAATCCAAAATCTGAAGATATTGATCAACTGAACCAAATTCTGAAAACACCAATGTCTCGTGAAGCGAGCGGTGAAGATCTTCTTCGTCGCCCTGAAATGACTTATTCACAGTTAACCGCATTGGATCGTTTTGGTCCTGCACTGGAAGATCAACAAGCGTCTGAGCAAGTTGAGATCCAAGTGAAGTACGATGGTTACATTCAGCGTCAACAAGACGAAATTGAAAAATCACTGCGTCATGAAAACACCAAACTGCCTGCTGATATCGATTACAGCAAGGTAAAAGGACTTTCTAACGAAGTGGTTCTTAAACTAACGACAGCTAAGCCTGACTCAATTGGTATTGCTTCGCGAATTTCAGGTATCACACCTGCAGCAATCTCAATTCTGTTGGTTTACTTGAAAAAACACGGCCTGTTGAAAAAAGGTGAGGAAGCATAATGAGCGCATTACGCGAAAAACTGGATCACCTTATTGGCCAGACTGAACTTGAAGTATCTGAAAAACAACGTGGCCAGTTGGTTGGCTACGTTGAGTTACTGAACAAGTGGAACAAAGCTTATAACCTAACATCAGTTCGTGACCCACAAGAAATGATGGTGAAACATATCTTAGATAGCATCATTGTTAGCACTCACTTACAAGGTAAGCGCTTTATCGATGTGGGTACGGGACCTGGTCTTCCTGGGATTCCGCTCTCAATCATGAATCCAGACTGCGAGTTTTACTTGCTAGACAGCCTAGGTAAGCGTATTCGTTTTATCAAACAGGTGATTCATGAGCTGGGTATCGACAACGTGGTACCGGTTCAAAGTCGCGTTGAAGAATTTCAACCAGAAGAAAAGTTTGATGTCGTGCTCAGTCGCGCATTTGCGTCAATGACAGACATGGTAGAGTGGTGTCACCATTTACCTAAAGAGCAATCCGGTGTATTTTTGGCTCTTAAGGGACAACATCCTAGAGACGAAATCGACCTGTTACCTGAATGGTGTTCAGTGACAGACATTAAAGCTTTGCAAGTGCCAGAGCTTGATGGAGAGCGTCATCTAGTTACTTTATCGCGTCAGGGATAATCAGCGAGGCCATAGTGGGTAAAATCGTAGCAATTGCCAACCAGAAGGGCGGCGTAGGAAAAACAACAACTTGCATTAATTTGGCAGCATCAATGGCGGCAACAAAACGCAAGATATTGGTTGTTGACCTCGATCCTCAAGGTAATGCCACTATGGCGAGCGGTGTCGATAAGTATCAAGTTGAAGCAACTGCTTACGATTTGCTGGTTGAAGACACCCCATTTGATGAGGTAGTTTGCCGAAGTACATCTGGCAATTATGACCTCATCGCCGCAAACGGTGATGTGACTGCGGCAGAAATCAAGTTAATGGAAGTATTTGCTCGTGAAGTTCGTTTAAAAAACGCACTCGAATCCATTCGCGACAACTATGATTTCATCTTTATTGATTGCCCACCTTCATTGAACCTTCTTACAATCAACGCGATGGCTGCGGCCGATTCCGTATTGGTTCCTATGCAATGTGAATATTTTGCTTTGGAAGGTTTGACTGCATTGATGGATACCATCAGTAAGCTCGCTGCGGTAGTAAACGAGAATCTGAAGATCGAAGGTCTTCTTCGTACAATGTATGATCCTCGTAACCGCTTATCGAATGAAGTCTCTGATCAACTCAAAAAACACTTCGGTAGCAAAGTTTACCGAACTGTGATCCCTCGAAATGTACGTTTGGCAGAAGCGCCGAGTCATGGCAAGCCAGCAATGTACTACGACAAATATTCCGCAGGAGCTAAGGCTTACCTTGCTCTTGCTGGCGAAATGTTGCGTCGTGAAGAAGTCCCAGTATAGGTCCAACCAAAGGAATTCGCTCAATGTCTAAGCGTGGTTTAGGAAAAGGGCTAGATGCATTGCTTGCAACTAGCTCATTGGCTCGTGAAAAACAGCAAGTTGCTTCTCATAGTCAGGCGTTGTCGGCTGATGGTGAGCTTATTGAACTGGCTGTTGGTTGCTTGAAGCCTGGTGTATATCAACCGCGTAAGGATATTGCGCCTGAAGCGCTAGAAGAGCTGGCAGCATCAATTCAATCTCAAGGCATTATCCAACCGATCGTAGTTCGCCCATTGGCGCACGACCAGTTCGAGATTATTGCTGGTGAACGTCGTTGGAGAGCGGCTCGTCAAGCTGGCCTTAAACAAGTGCCATGTTTGGTCAAGAGAGTCGAAGACAAAGCCGCTATCGCGATGGCGTTGATTGAGAATATTCAGCGTGAAGATCTGAATGTTATCGAAGAAGCACAAGCGCTAGAGCGACTACAGAACGAATTTGAGCTGACACACCAACAAGTCGCTGATGTAATCGGTAAATCGAGAGCTACGGTGAGTAACTTATTACGTCTAAATCAGCTCGAAAATGAAGTAAAAGGTTTAGTTTCCAATAAACAACTGGAAATGGGGCATGCTCGAGCACTGCTTGCGCTTGAAGGTGATACCCAGGTTGAAGCAGCAAACACTGCGGCAACCAAAAAAATGACCGTGCGTCAAACTGAGCAACTTGTCAAAAAGTGCTTAAAACCAGACGTTGAAGGTGAATCGAAGCCTGAAGACACAGAAGCTATCGAACTTTCACGAAGACTCACGGAAAAATTGCAAGCAAACGTTTCAGTTACTCGTTCTGTTAGCGGTAAGTCAAAAGTGACAATTACTCTTGATGAGCCTCACAAATTAGAGCAACTTATTGCTAAACTAGAGTACTAAATGAGATAATTGATTTAGGTCAATTATGTAATAAACAAGTAATTTCGTACAAAAGTTGTAGGTTTGTATGCAAAAATGTAAATGATTGCTGCATTGTTATTGCAATCAATTTGGCTGAACGTATAATTTTCGCCAATTTCTCAGCACGCTTTTAAGCGAGTAGTAAAGAAGGCTTAAAAGAGGAACGAATACATGGTAGCGGCGTTAGCAAGACCAGGACGAGTGCTTGCAAAGCAAATGTTATTGATCGAGCTTAGCGCGGTTATATTAGTGGCGATAGGGTTAGGTTTAGCTGTTAATCCTGATTGGGGTTTTGCTGCATTAATCGGTGGCGGTATTTTTGTCATCGCAAATGCAGTTTTTTGTGTGTGTGCTTTCCTATTTAGTGGAGCTCGCGCAACTAAGTTAGTTGCGGCGTCGTTCTATGCAGGCGAAGCGCTAAAAATCCTTATCACAGTTCTACTATTCTCTATTGTCTACATGTATATGCAGGTGGAATTAGTTCCCCTCAAACTGACCTATTTACTGGTTCTAGGTATTAATATCTTTGCGCCAGTGCTTTTCATTAACAATAAAAAATAGGATGAGTTATGGCTGCGCCAACAGCATCCGGATACATTGAGCACCACTTACAAAACCTTTCTTTAGCTAAGTTTGGTCTTGTAGAGGAGACAAGTTTCTGGAACGTACATATAGACAGTCTGTTTTTTTCGGTGTTGACAGGGATGTTATTCCTTTGGGTTTTTCGCTCAGTCGCTAAGAAAGCAACAGTAGGTGTACCTGGTAAGCTTCAGTGTTTTGTTGAAATGGTAGTTGAATTCGTTGATGGCAACGTTAAAGACACTTTCCATGGCCGCAACCCTCTGATTGCTCCATTAGCACTGACTATATTCTGCTGGATTATTTTAATGAACTTGATGGACTTAGTGCCTATCGATTTCTTACCATATCCTGCGGAGCATTGGCTAGGTATCCCTTATTTGAAAGTGGTTCCTTCAGCTGATGTTAATATAACCATGTCAATGGCCTTAGGTGTTTTTGCTCTGATGATCTACTACAGCATCAAAGTAAAAGGCTTAGGTGGATTCGCCAAAGAACTTGCTTTACATCCATTTAATCACCCAATCATGATCCCGTTTAACCTACTGATTGAAGTGGTATCGCTACTCGCGAAGCCTCTATCACTTGGTATGCGTCTATTCGGTAACATGTTCGCAGGTGAGGTTGTATTCATTCTTTGTGCGGCAATGCTACCGTGGTATTTACAATGGGTAGGCTCTCTACCTTGGGCTATCTTCCATATCTTGGTTATTTTGATTCAAGCATTTGTTTTCATGATGTTAACAATTGTTTATTTATCAATGGCCCATGAAGATGGCGATCACTAAAAATTTTTAAGTTTTATTCTAACTATTAATGTTAATCGGAGAACGTAAATGGAAACTGTACTAAGTTTTTCAGCAATCGCTGTTGCTATTATTGTTGGTCTTTGTGCCGTAGGTACTGCAATTGGTTTTGCTATTCTTGGTGGTAAATTCCTAGAAGGCGCTGCGCGTCAACCTGAAATGGCTCCAATGCTACAAGTTAAGATGTTCATCATCGCTGGTCTACTGGATGCTGTTCCAATGATCGGTATCGTAATCGCACTACTATTCACGTTTGCTAACCCATTTGTTGGTCAACTAGCAGGCTAATTAACTGTTAATTAGTTAATTAAATTTTTGTAGTTGATTCTTAACGAGGGGTAGCTGTTGTGAATATGAACGCAACTCTGTTAGGTCAAGCAATTGCTTTTTCTATGTTTGTTTGGTTCTGCATGAAATATGTATGGCCACCAATCATGCAAGCAATTGAAGAGCGTCAGAAAAAAATTGCTGACGGTCTAGTAGCCGCTGAACGCGCTGCTAAAAACTTGGATCTAGCACAAGCCAACGCTTCTGACCAATTGAAAGAAGCGAAGCGCACCGCAACTGAGGTTATTGAACAGGCAAATAAACGCAAGGCTCAAATTATTGATGAAGCTCGCGAAGAGGCTCAGGCAGAACGCCAGAAAATCTTAGCGCAAGCGGAAGCCGAAATTGAAGCTGAGCGCACACGTGCCCGTGATGACCTGCGCAAACAAGTCGCAACTCTGGCAATTGCTGGTGCTGAGAAAATCCTTGAGCGTACAATCGATAAAGATGTACACGATGATCTTCTTAACAACATTACTGCAAAACTTTAAAGCAAGGGGCTGTATATGTCTGATTTGACTACAATCGCACGCCCCTATGCTAAAGCAGCGTTTGACTTTGCGGTAGAGAAAGGTGAGCTAGACCAATGGGGTCAGATGCTTACTTTTGCTGCCGAAGTGGCACAAAATGATGATGTTCACAATTTCTTAAGCAGCTCTCAAACTGCTGAAAAATTAGCTGAAGTATTCATTGTAATTTGTGGCGAACAATTTGATGAATTCGGCCAGAACTTGATAAAAGTAATGGCAGAGAATGGCCGCTTAATGGCTTTTCCTGATGTTTGCAAAGAGTTCTTATTGCTCAAACAAGAGCACGAGAAAGAGATCGACGTTGAAGTCACTTCAGCGGTTGAACTTTCTAAAGAACAACGCGCAGAGATCAGCAGCAAATTGGAACAGCGCTTAGCGCGCAAAGTTCAGCTGAATTGCAGTATAGATGAGACTCTACTAAGTGGAGTTATTATTCGAGCCGGAGACCTAGTCATCGATAACTCAGCGCGCAGTCGTTTAGACCGCCTGAGCGATGCATTGCAGTCTTAATGGGGATTGGAGCATGCAACTTAATTCCACTGAAATTAGCGATCTAATTAAACAACGTATTGAATCTTTCGACGTTGTTAGTGAAGCTCGCAATGAAGGTACTATCGTTTCGGTAAGCGATGGCATCCTTAGCATTCACGGCCTAGCGGACGTGATGCAAGGTGAAATGATTGAACTACCGGGTGGCCGTTACGCGCTAGCACTTAACTTGAACCGTGATTCGGTTGGTGCTGTTGTAATGGGCCCATATGCTGACCTACAGGAAGGCATGAAAGTTACAGGTACGGGTCGTATTCTCGAAGTACCAGTAGGTCCTGAAATGCTTGGTCGTGTGGTAAACACGCTAGGTGAGCCAATTGATGGTAAAGGTCCTATTGATGCGAAATTGACTTCGCCTGTAGAAATTATCGCACCAGGTGTAATCGACCGTAAATCGGTAGATCAACCTGTTCAAACTGGTTACAAGTCAGTTGACTCAATGATCCCTATCGGTCGTGGTCAGCGTGAACTTATTATCGGTGACCGTCAGACTGGTAAAACAGCGATGGCGATCGATGCGATTATTAACCAAAAAAATTCTGGTATTTTCTCTATCTACGTTGCAATCGGCCAAAAAGCGTCGACTATCGCTAACGTAGTTCGCAAACTAGAAGAGCACGGCGCACTAGCAAACACTGTTGTTGTTGTTGCATCGGCTTCTGAATCTGCAGCGCTGCAATACCTTGCACCGTATGCTGGTTGTGCGATGGGTGAATACTTCCGTGATCGCGGTGAAGATGCACTGATTGTTTATGATGATCTATCTAAGCAAGCTGTCGCTTACCGTCAGATCTCACTACTGCTTAAGCGTCCACCAGGTCGTGAAGCGTTCCCTGGTGATGTTTTCTACCTTCACTCTCGTCTACTAGAGCGTGCTGCTCGTGTAAGCGAACACTACGTAGAAGAATTCACTAAAGGCGAAGTGAAAGGCAAGACGGGTTCTTTAACTGCTCTTCCTATCATCGAAACGCAAGCTGGTGACGTATCTGCATTCGTACCGACGAACGTAATCTCGATTACCGATGGTCAGATCTTCCTACAAACTGAGCTATTCAACGCGGGCGTACGTCCAGCTGTTGACCCTGGTATCTCAGTTTCTCGTGTAGGTGGTTCGGCGCAGACTAAAATCATCAAGAAGCTATCTGGCGGTATCCGTACTGCTCTAGCTCAATACCGTGAACTTGCAGCATTTGCTCAGTTCTCTTCGGATCTTGATGAAGCGACTAAGAAGCAGCTAGACCATGGTCAAAAAGTTACAGAACTGATGAAGCAGAAGCAATACGCTCCTATGTCTGTATTTGACCAAGCTCTAGTAATCTTCGCTGCAGAGCGTGGATACCTTCAAGACGTTGAACTTTCTAAAGTTCTAGACTTTGAAGCTGCTTTACTGTCGTTTGCTCGTGGTCAATATGCCGATCTAGCAACACAGATCGACACAACGGGTGCTTTCAATAAAGAAATCGAAGCTGAGCTGAAGAAGCTTGTTGACGATTTCAAGGCAACCCAGACCTGGTAATTGGTAGGTGGTCTTAGGGCCACCTCATACCATTAACGGAGAGTAACGATGGCCGGCGCAAAAGAGATACGTAATAAAATCGGTAGTGTTAAAAGCACACAGAAGATTACGAAAGCAATGGAAATGGTAGCAGCTTCAAAAATGCGTCGTTCTCAAGACGCAATGGAAGCTACTCGTCCATATGCAGAAACAATGCGTAAAGTGATCGGTCATTTGGCTAATGGTAGCCTCGAGTATAAGCATCCTTATCTTGAGGAACGTGAAGCCAAACGTGTTGGTTACATCATCGTTTCTACAGACCGTGGTCTTTGTGGTGGTTTGAACATTAACTTGTTCAAAAAAGCCATGAACGACATGAAAGATTGGTCTGAGAAAGGTGCTGACGTTGAACTTGCAATTGTAGGTTCAAAAGCGACAGCATTTTTCAACAACAGCGGCGCGAAAGTAGCAGCTCAAGTTTCTGGTCTGGGCGATCGCCCAAGCCTTGAAGACTTGATTGGCTCTGTAAGCGTTATGCTGAAGAAATATGATGAAGGCGAATTGGATCGCCTGTTCGTAGTGTTCAACAAGTTTGAAAACACTATGGTACAAGAACCAACGATCGATCAATTACTTCCTTTGCCTAAATCAGACAGCGAAGACATGAAACGCGATCATGCTTGGGACTACATTTATGAGCCTGAGCCAAAACCACTACTAGATGCACTACTGGTTCGCTACGTCGAATCTCAAGTATATCAAGGTGTGGTCGAGAACCTTGCTTGTGAGCAAGCGGCTCGAATGATTGCTATGAAATCAGCAACAGATAACGCTGGTGACATTATTGATGACTTAGAACTTGTGTACAACAAAGCGCGTCAAGCGGCAATTACACAAGAACTTTCTGAGATCGTTTCAGGCGCAGCTGCGGTTTAAGCTTAGGTAAAACTAAATAGTTAGAGGATTAACGATGGCTACAGGTAAGATCGTACAGATCATCGGTGCGGTAGTCGACGTAGAGTTCCCACAGGGTGAAGTACCTCGTGTATACGACGCTCTGAATGTTAATGAAGTACAAGAACGTCTAGTTCTTGAAGTTCAGCAACAACTTGGCGGTGGCGTAGTTCGCGCAATCGTAATGGGTAGCTCTGATGGTTTACGTCGTGGTTTGACAGTTGAAAATACTGGCGCTCCAATCTCAGTACCAGTAGGTACTAAGACATTGGGTCGTATCATGAATGTCCTAGGTGACGCGATTGATGAGTGTGGCGAGATTGGTGCTGAAGAGCATTACGCCATTCACCGTGAAGCTCCAAGCTACGAAGAGCAGTCTAACGAGACAGCTCTTCTAGAAACTGGTGTTAAAGTAATCGACTTGATTTGTCCATTCGCTAAGGGTGGTAAAATCGGTCTATTCGGTGGTGCTGGTGTAGGTAAGACCGTTAACATGATGGAACTTATCAACAACATCGCACTTCAACACTCAGGCCTATCTGTATTTGCAGGTGTAGGTGAGCGTACTCGTGAAGGTAACGATTTCTACTTTGAGATGCAGGAAGCAGGTGTTGTAAACATCGAAAAACCTGAAGAATCAAAAGTAGCGATGGTTTACGGTCAGATGAACGAGCCACCAGGTAACCGTCTACGTGTTGCCCTGACTGGCCTAACAATGGCAGAGCGCTTCCGTGACGAAGGTCGTGACGTTCTACTGTTCGTTGATAACATCTACCGTTACACACTAGCAGGTACTGAAGTATCAGCACTTCTAGGTCGTATGCCTTCTGCGGTAGGTTACCAACCTACACTGGCTGAAGAAATGGGTGTTCTACAAGAGCGTATCACGTCAACTAAAGCTGGTTCTATCACGTCTGTACAGGCGGTATACGTACCTGCGGATGACTTGACTGACCCGTCTCCAGCAACAACGTTCGCTCACTTGGATGCAACGGTTGTACTTAACCGTAACATCGCATCTATGGGTCTATACCCTGCGATCGACCCGCTAGATTCTACTTCACGTCAACTGGATCCATTGGTAGTTGGACAAGAGCACTACGACATCGCTCGTGGCGTTCAGTCTACTCTTCAGCGCTATAAAGAGCTGAAAGATATCATTGCTATCCTAGGTATGGACGAGCTATCTGAAGAAGATAAGCAAGTTGTATCTCGTGCTCGTAAGATTGAGAAGTTCCTAACTCAGCCTTACCACGTAGCGGAAGTATTTACAGGTGACCCAGGCATTTACGTACCTCTTAAAGAGACTCTACGTGGCTTCCAAGGTCTTCTATCTGGTGAATACGATGACATTCCAGAGCAAGCGTTCATGTACTGTGGTGCAATTGACGAAGCTATCGAGAATGCTAAGAAGCTATAAGGCTAACTAGGAGGCGATATGGCAGCAATAACCTTTCACCTAGACGTTGTAAGTGCAGAGAAACAAATTTTCTCAGGCCTTGTTGAGACGTTTCAGGTGACCGGTAGTGAGGGTGAACTTGGTATTTTCCATGGTCACTGTCCACTGCTGACCGCTATCAAGCCTGGCATGGTGCGTATTGTTAAGCAGCACGGCCACGAAGAAATCATTTATGTTTCTGGTGGTATGGTAGAAGTTCAGCCTGGTACAGCAACTGTACTGGCTGATACAGCTATCCGTGGTGAAGAGCTAGACGCAGCAAAGGCGGAAGAAGCTAAGCGCAAGGCTGTGGAGAATATCCAAAATCAGCATGGCGACATAGACTTCGCACAAGCGGCCGGTGAACTGGCTAAAGCCATTGCTCAGTTACGAGTTATCGAACTGACAAAACAGCGTCGTTAATCTTTTTAAGATTACAGACTCTGAGATAAAGGCGACCTAAGGGTCGCCTTTTTGCATTTTTAGATTCTCAAAAATGCTTCTTTTACGTATCACTACTGGTTAAATGGTTATTGCGATTTAATTTTTTGCCCAAAAACGGTTACAATATCGGCTTAATAAAAATAACGTTGGATAGGTTTACAATGAAGTTTAGCGCGGTAATTCTCGCGGCGGGCAAAGGCACTCGCATGTATTCAAACACACCAAAGGTTCTGCACACACTTGCGGGTAAGCCAATGGTGAAGCATGTTATCGATACATGTAATGGTCTAGGCGCTCAAAACATCAACCTGGTTTACGGCCACGGTGGTGATCAGATGAAGGCTACCTTAGCTGAAGAATCTGTAAACTGGGCACTGCAAGCTGAACAGCTCGGCACAGGTCACGCTGTGGATCAAGCATCTGCACATTTCGCTGATGATGAAAAAGTATTGGTGCTCTACGGTGATGTTCCACTAATCTCACCTGAAACCATTGAAAACCTATTAGACGCTCAACCAAACGGTGGCATCGCGCTACTTACTGTCGTGTTAGACAACCCGATGGGCTACGGACGTATTATTCGTCGTAATGGTCCTGTTGTGGCTATCGTTGAACAGAAAGATGCAACGGATGAGCAGAAGCTTATCAAAGAGATCAATACCGGCGTTATGGTGGCGACTGGTGGCGATCTGAAGCGCTGGTTGTCAGGTCTAAGCAACGACAACGCACAGGGTGAATATTACCTGACTGACGTTATCGCTGCGGCTCATGACGAAGGTCGTGCAGTTGAAGCGGTACACCCAGTAAGCCCAATTGAAGTGGAAGGCGTTAACGATCGTTCGCAACTGGCTCGCCTAGAGCGCGCTTACCAAGCTACGCAAGCCGATAAGCTATTGAAGCAAGGCGTGATGCTACGCGACCCTAGCCGCTTTGATCTACGCGGTGATCTGCAGTGCGGTATGGACGTTGAGATTGATACTAACGTTATCATTGAAGGCAGTGTCAGCATTGGTGATAATGTGGTTATTGGTACGGGATGTGTACTGAAAGACTGTGAGATTGACGACAACACCATCGTTCGTCCATACAGCGTTATTGAAGGGGCAACGGTGGGGGAAGACTGTACCGTTGGTCCATTTACTCGCCTACGCCCTGGTGCAGACATGCGTAACGATTCGCACGTTGGTAACTTTGTTGAAGTGAAGAACACTCGCCTTGGTGAAGGTTCTAAAGCGAATCACCTAACGTACTTGGGCGATGCTGAAATTGGTCAGCGTGTAAACGTAGGGGCGGGTGCAATTACTTGTAATTATGATGGTGCGAATAAGTTTAAGACCATCATTGGCGACGACGTATTCGTTGGTTCAGACAGCCAATTAATCGCGCCTGTTACGATTGGTAATGGTGCTACCGTTGGAGCTGGCTCTACCGTAACACGCGATGTTTCTGAAAATGAGCTGGTTATCAGCCGTGCGAAAGAGCGTAAGATTGCTGATTGGAAACGTCCAACTAAGAAATAATCTCTAACGTTCAAAAGATATTCTTACGAAAGCCAGTAGCATCGCTACTGGCTTTTTTGTATCGGTCACTCACTGCTAACAAAATAATCAATTTGGCAATTGTATTTTTTTAATAGATTGTTAATATTCGGGCAGTAGTTCGGTATAAATGGGTTGATGTACGGTGATATTGGTTGAAAAGAAATGGCAAACATTGCCGATCATTATTTTGTCTTTTTCAATGTTAATAGGTCTCTATGGCTTTTATGTAACGTTGGAAAAGCTGGTTGTTGAGAATGAGCGTGATCATCTTGTCTCTTTGATGTCCGATGTTATCTATGAAATTCGTGAAGACAGTGAGTTATTTACGGCTGGCGTGGATGTTGATCACTACATTGGAGGGTTAACCCAAGCCAATACTCGCCTTCGAATTCAAGTGATCAATACCGATGGGGTAGTGATAGGGGATACGGACTTATCTGAGCATGCATTGGCGAGAGTGGAAAACCACGCTAACCGCCCCGAATTCCAACAAGCGCTTCAACAAGGTATTGGCAGTGATGTCCGTTTTAGTACCGTGACCTCCATCGACCGAATCTATTATTCAATGAAAGAGAGCGTTAACGGACAAGATTTCGTTGTCGTGATCTCCTCGCCAATGCATCAATTGAAACAGATGAACTTCCAATTAATGGGAATACTGGTGGGCATGGTCGTGCTGAGTTTAAGCTTCTTGATTGGCACCTCTTACGTGAGCAATCGCCAAATCGTTCAGCGAGTGGAAGAGGAGCAAAAGAAGCAAGATGAACGGATTCGCCAAAGAACCCATGAAATTGAGCTGATGCATCGCCTTGCGACTATGCTGGCCGCGTGCAGCAACATGGTTGAGGCGCAGCAGATCGTTTCAGATATCTTGCCGCGTATTCTTGGTCAGGTGAATGGCAGTGTTTCTTTGATGCGTGCATCTCGTAACCAGTTGATCACTCAGCTTGATTGGGGAGAAACATGGCCAGGCAGTGTCAGCTTTGCTCCGGAAGAGTGCTGGTCGCTGCGCAAAGGGCGTGCTCATCTATCGAATAACGATTTTCATTCTCTTACTTGTGGTCACATGCATGAAATGGACAACAATCAAACCTTGTGTATTCCGCTGACGGCGCACGGCAATACCATTGGCATTATGCACCTCTATTTTGGTCAAGGTGATATCAAGATTGATCCGATTATCGAACAGTTGGCTTTTAGTGTTTCTGAACACTTGGGGCTCGCTTTAGCCAACCTCAGCTTGCAAGAGAAACTGCGTTCTCAAGCATTGAGCGATCCGCTGACTGGCTTATTCAACCGTCGTTTCTTCGAACAAAAACTGGAAGAGCACTCAATGAATTCGCCCACCAGCGAGCAGCCATTATCGCTATTGATGCTCGATTTGGATCACTTCAAACGCTTCAATGACAACTTTGGTCATGATGCAGGTGACTTCGTATTGAAAGAGATCAGCGCACTGCTCAAACAGAGTGTTAGCGAAGACGAGATTGCTTGCCGACTCGGTGGTGAGGAGTTAGCGGTACTGCTTCCACATTATTCAATGCAAGAAGCGACGGAGTTTGGTCAAACCTTATGTGATACGGTGCGTTCAATGCACCTTGAGCATAAAGGTCTGTCATTAGGTCAGTTGGGTGTTTCGATAGGTGTCGCCACTTATCCTAAGCCAGCGTCTGATACCGAGTCTCTGGTTAAGATGGCCGATAATGCTTTGTACATGGCGAAAGATATGGGCCGCAGCCGAGTGGTTAACTATGATGAATATAGCCGCCATAAAGCGCCAGCGTTAGAAGTAGTCGATGGTGAAGTTGCTGCAAAATAAGTAGAAGTAAAATTTAGATATAAAAAAAGAGCGAGTAATCTCGCTCTTTTTTGTTTTCGTTAACTTAGAAACTAGTCTTGTTTCTCGTCAGCGACTACTCGAGAGTTGTCAGGTGTCGCGAAGTGTTCAGAAAGCTCTTTGTTCGAAACAATATAGCCAACCCACAACGCACCCAAACAGATCACAACGGCAATACCCGTCGCGCTTAGTGCTTGGCTAGCCATTGCCGCGACCAATGCACTTGATAGGCCACTGATACTGATTTGCAGGCTGTTTTGTAGACCAGCAGCTGTTGCTGGGCTTTGTTTAGCGCTTGATAGAGCACGGTTTACTACGATTGGGTAAAGTGCGCCGTTTGCGACAGCAATCAAACAGAAAGGCGCAAGTAGAGGCCAGATTGACGTCAGTTCCCACTGTGATGCGATAAAGATAAGCATCGCCGCTACACTGAACAAACCGATAAGGTTTCTTAGTACAACGCCATCGCCATATTTCTTCACTGCTTGCTTACCGAAGTAACCACCCGCCATGAACGCGATTGTTTGTGGGATAAAGCTCAAACCGATGTCTTTTGCTTCATAACCTAGTTGAGCCATGATCTCTGGCATACCCGTTAGGTAAGCGAAGAACGCTGCAGATGCTGAAGCAAACATTAAGACATTACCCATGTAAGGCTTTGATTTAAGCAACATCTTGATGTCTGTCTTAATCGATGTCTGTTTTACTTCAGGCGCTTCTTTTGGTTGAGCCATTGTTGTCGCCACTAGCAGTGCACCCATCAAGGTTAATGTGATGAAGATGCTGTGCCAGCCAAAGCTATCCGCCAGTAACACACCTAGCTGAGGTGCTAATGCAGGAGATAGCGCAACCAAAGGCATGATGGTTGCAAAAATTTGTTGGCTACTGCTTTGTGAGTAACGCTTGATAACCATTGCTTGCCAGATTACCGCAGGAGCACATACGCCGATCGCTTGAATGAAGCGCAGTGTCAGTAGATGCCATACCTCGGTGCTGAATGCTAAGCCGAATGAAGCTGCGGTAAAGATAACAAGACCAACCGCCAGCGTATTACGGTGACCATACTTGTCACTCGCCAGACCCCAAAGAAGCTGACCCATTGCCATACCGCCAAGGAATACCGTTAAAGACAGGGCAATCTGCTCTGGGCCGGTTGCGAAATCAACTTCCATTGCCTTAAATGCAGGAAGGTACATATCGGTCGCAATAAAGCCAAGCATTGAAAGAACTGCAAGGTAGACCAATTGAAATTTAGAAATATTCATAAGATGCCATTAAGCTAAAGGTAATGATGTTTTTATCATCAAAAAAATTGTTTGATATACAGAAGTGAAAGCCCCTGTTTATTTATGCTGACATTCTATTTTTCAGACCTGATAAAATAAAACGCTAAAATATGTGGTTATCAATCAAAAAATTTGAAGGCTTATGTTCTCTAAATCCTCTTTAGAAATGCTCGATACGGTAGCGCGCTTGGGCAGTTTTACCGCGGCGGCTGAGCAGTTGCACAAAGTGCCCTCGGCGATCAGTTATGGTGTCAGACAGGTCGAACAAGAACTGGATGTGCTGCTTTTCAGGCGTTTACCGAGAAAGGTTGAGCTCACTCCGGCAGGTGAACTGTTCATTGAAGAGGCGCGTGCACTACTGAGGCAAATGGAAGAGGTCAGTGCCCAGACTCGTCGAGCAGCTCGAGGTTGGAAGAAAACCTTGCGTCTGACGCTCGATAATGTGGTGAAGCTCGACAAGATGAAGCCGATGATTGAAGAGTTCTATCAAACCTTTGAGTTTGCCGAACTTCAGATCAACATGGAGGTTTTCAACGGCTCATGGGAAGCGATTGCACAGGGCAGGGCGGATATCGTGATTGGCGCCACCTCAGCTGTGCCAGTTGGTGGCGATTTTGAAGTCAAAGACATGGGGCAATTAGATTGGGCATTTGTAATGTCGCCAAGTCACCCGTGTGTGCGCGAACAGAACCTCAACGAAGAGTTCGTGAGCCAATATCCAGCCATCTGCTTGGATGATACCTCCAGTGTGCTCCCTAAGCGACACACAGGCCACTACTCAAGTCAAAGACGCCTGTTGTTACCCAATTGGTATAGCGCAATTGAATGCCTTAAAAATGGAGTAGGGGTGGGTTATATGCCGAGGCACATTGCCGCGCCAATTATCGAACAAGGCTTACTGGTGGAAAAAATACTGCCTGAACCGAGTCCGCAGAGTCATTGTTGTTTGGTGTGGCGAAAAGACGATAACCATAAGTTGATCGAGTGGATGGTGAAATACCTAGGATCGAGTGAACAACTTCACCAAGATTGGTTGGATCATCGCAAGGCGGTCTAATGATCTTAGCGAGAAGATCCTTTTCAAGTTTGAGTTGAATCAGCACCAATAAAAAGAGCGAGTAAATACTCGCTCTTTTTGATTCGGTCGTTAACTCTTATGACAAGAAGAACTTGTAGGAAGGGTTATCGGTTTCATCTTTACACTGATAGCCAAGCTCTCGTAGATGTGTTGAGAACTGAGCCAAATCATCGTCATCAAGTTCAAAGCCACACAATACACGGCCGTAGTCGGCACCGTGGTTACGGTAATTGAATAGGCTGATATTCCAGTGTGTCCCTAAGGTATCAAGGAATTTAATCAATGCACCTGGGTACTCTGGGAACTCAAAGCTGTATAGGCGTTCTTTCAGTGGCTTCGATGGTTTACCGCCAATCATGTAGCGAATGTGTAGTTTTGCCATCTCATCATCAGAGAGATCGACAACCGGGTAGCCGCCCTCACGTAAGTCATTGATGATGTGTTCGAGTTCTTCTTGACCACCTTGTAGGCGTACACCAACGAAGATATTCGCTAGGCTTTCGTCGTTGTGGCGGTAGTTAAACTCAGTTACCGCTCGACCACCAATAATATTACAGAACTCTAGGAATGCTCCTTGTCGCTCTGGAATCGTAACCGCAAGTAGACCTTCTCGCTTCTCACCTAGTTCACAACGTTCAGAGACATAACGCAGACCGTGGAAGTTGGTGTTAGCACCAGACAATACCGTTGCTAATTGCTTGTCTTGCAGTTGGTTCTGTTCAGCAAACTTTTTCAAACCAGCCAGAGCAAGCGCTCCTGAAGGTTCAGCAATCGCACGAGTGTCTTCAAAGATGTCTTTCACCGCAGAGCATATCTCATCGCTAGAGACTGCAATGTGACCGTCAATGTACTGTTGGCAAAGACGGAATGTCTCTTCACCAATGCGTTTAACCGCAACACCATCAGCAAACATACTGACCTGATCCAGTACCACAGGTTCACCGGCATCGAGGGCCGCTTTTAAGCAAGACGAATCTTCTGGTTCTACTGCAATGACTTTAATCTCTGGCATCAGCTGTTTTACTAATACAGCAACACCCGCAGCTAAGCCACCACCACCAACCGGCACAAAGATGTAATCCATATGACCATTCTGCTGCAGCATCTCCATACCCATCGTGCCTTGTCCTGCAATCACCAACGGGTGATCGAATGGAGGAACAAAGGTATAGCCGTGTTCAGCTGAAAGACGTTCAGCCTCTGCTTTAGCTTCATCAAAGTTGCTGCCGTGCAGAACCACGTTACCGCCAAAGCCACGTACCGCATCAACCTTGATGTCTGGTGTGGTTTTCGGCATCACAATCGTGGTTTGAATACCAAGCTTAGAACCGGACAGCGCCATACCTTGAGCATGGTTACCTGCCGATGCTGCAATTACACCTGCGGCTTTCTGTTGCTCAGAAAGGCTTGATACCATGTTGTAGGCGCCGCGTAGCTTGAACGAGTGCACCGGCTGACGGTCTTCTCGCTTAAGCTGAACCTGATTACCAATGCGCGCGCTTAAACGCGGCATATCCTGTAGAGGTGTTACGATTGCCGCTTCGTAAACCGGCGCTCTCAGGATCTGACGCAGGTAATCTGCGCCAGTTTGTTTCTGGGGACTGGAGGTGTCATCACTCATAGTTAGCCCTCAAGTTTAGACTTATCACGTACTGCGCCTTTGTCGGCACTAGTCGCCATGCTTGCGTAAGCCTTCAGTGCGAAAGACACTTCACGCTGGCGGTTTTCTGGTTTCCAGCCTAGTGCATCTTGTTTAACGCGACGTGCTTCAAGTTCTGCTTCAGGCACATCAAGTGTGATTGAGCGGCTAGGGATGTCGATAGTGATGATATCGCCAGTGTTTACTAGACCAATCACACCGCCACTTGCTGCTTCTGGAGAAGCGTGACCGATAGACAAACCTGATGTACCACCCGAGAAACGACCATCTGTTAATAGAGCACAAGACTTACCTAGACCCATAGATTTTAGGTAGGTAGTTGGGTAGAGCATTTCTTGCATGCCCGGACCACCTTTAGGACCTTCGTAACGGATAACAACCACTTCGCCTGCTTTTACTTTACCCGCTAAGATGCCGTCTACTGCCGTATCTTGGCTTTCGAATACGATTGCAGGGCCTTGGAATTTAAGGTTTTCTTCATCAACACCCGCGGTCTTAACGATACAACCATCAACCGCGATGTTACCTGAAAGTACCGCTAGGCCACCTTCTTGGCTGAATGCGTTCTCTTTGGTACGGATACAACCATCGACGCGGTCATCATCCAGGCGATCCCAACGACAATCTTGTGAGAAAGCTTTGGTAGTACGGATACCAGCAGGGCCTGCGCGGAAGAATTTAAGCACGGCTTCGTCTTCTGTCTGCATGATGTCGTATTGAGCAAGTTGCTCTTGCATGCTTAGACCAAGAACGGTGCGAGTTTGGTTGTTCAGTAGGCCAGCACGATCAAGCTCACCTAGGATAGCCATTACGCCACCAGCACGGTGAACGTCTTCCATGTGGTATTTAGGTGTTGAAGGCGCAACCTTACATAGGTGTGGAACGCGGCGAGACATCTCGTCGATATCACCCATATCAAAGTCAATTTCACCTTCTTGAGCTGCCGCTAAAAGGTGAAGTACTGTGTTACTTGAACCCCCCATCGCGATATCTAGCGCCATAGCATTATCAAAGGCTGCGCGGTTTGCGATGTTACGAGGCAGTGCTGATTCGTCATCTTGCTCGTAGTAACGCTTGGTTAGGTCAACGATGCGCTTACCAGCATTGATGAATAGCTCTTCACGGTCTGCGTGGGTTGCTAGCATAGAACCGTTACCTGGCTGAGATAGACCAAGCGCTTCTGTTAGACAGTTCATTGAGTTCGCTGTGAACATACCTGAACATGAACCACATGTCGGACATGCAGAACGCTCTACTTGCTCACTTTGCTCATCAGAAATGGTTGGATCGGCACCTTGGATCATTGCGTCAACAAGGTCTAGCTTGATGATTTGATCGGAAAGCTTAGTTTTACCCGCTTCCATTGGGCCGCCTGATACAAAGATCACTGGGATGTTAAGGCGCATTGCTGCCATCATCATTCCCGGAGTGATTTTGTCACAGTTAGAGATACACACCATCGCATCCGCACAGTGTGCATTGACCATGTATTCTACTGAATCCGCGATAAGCTCACGTGATGGCAGTGAGTACAGCATGCCGCCGTGGCCCATTGCGATACCATCATCGACTGCGATGGTGTTGAATTCTTTAGCGATACCGCCCGCTTTCTCGATTTCACCCGCAACCAGTTGACCCATATCTTTAAGGTGAACGTGGCCTGGTACGAATTGAGTGAACGAGTTTACAACTGCGATGATTGGCTTACCGAAGTCATCATCTTTAACGCCAGTTGCACGCCATAAAGCGCGCGCACCAGCCATGTTGCGTCCGTGGGTAGTCGTTGCTGAACGATAGATTGGCATTGCTTAAATCCTTATAAAATATTTGGCTGTTGCTTACTTAGTTGTTTGCGTTTGGTTTTCTGAAGTTTGGCCTGCTGGATAAACGTAGTCTAACCAGCCCCACTTATCTTCAGTGGTGCCATTGAATAGACCAAAGTAAGCCGCTTGAACTTTTTCAGTGATAGGACCGCGTTTGCCTTCACCTACTGTAATTTTGTCTACGCTACGAACCGGAACGATTTCCGCCGCTGTGCCTGTCATGAATACTTCATCAGCAAGGTATAGCGCTTCACGAGCAATGTTCTCTTCACGGATCTCATAACCCATGTCTTTTGCTAGTGTCATGATCGAATCACGCGTGATACCCGGCAGAATCGCACTGGTCGCTGGTGGTGTGGATAGCACGCCGTTACGTACCACAAAGATGTTCTCACCAGCCCCTTCAGAAAGGTAACCATCAACACTCAGTGCGATGCCTTCATCGTAACCATGACGGCGAGCTTCGCCACCAACTAATAGTGAAGATAGGTAGTTACCACCGGCTTTTGCTGCGGTTGGGATCGTGTTTGGAGCGGCACGGTTCCAGCTAGAAATCATTGCATCAACGCCGTTTTCTAGTGCTTCTTCGCCTAGGTAAGACCCCCAAGGGAAAGCAGCGATGATCAGTTCCATCTCAGTATTTTCTGGCGGGCAGACACCCAAACCAACGTTACCTACGAAACCTAGAGGGCGGATGTACGCTGACTCTAGCTTATTTTGGCGTAGCGTTTCGCGAGTCGCTTCCATAATTTCTTCCTCAGTGTAAGGAATAGGGAAGCGATAGATTTTTGCTGAGTCTTTTAGGCGCTTAGCATGTTCAGGGTGACGGAAGATAACCGGCCCTTTTGGTGTGTTGTAACAACGAACACCTTCAAACACAGAAGTACCGTAGTGCATTGCGTGAGTCAGGACGTGAACGTTCGCCTCTGCCCAAGGAACCATCTCACCGTTAAACCAAATATAGTCTGCTGTTTTAGCTGTCATGTTTGCGGTTCCTTATGCGTTTATCTTTTGTTGTAAGTTGTTGTTTGGCAGTTCATTACGGCTGATCGAGATAACGTCAACGGTACGCACATCCCACAGCTTTTCGATTTGATTGACCAAAAAAGAGATTGGACGGTCACTGTCTACAATGATCTCTACACTCGCCACTTTACTTTCGTGGTTTTGAGTGCCCGCGACTTGCTTAACAATAAAGCCACGGTGGCGGATAACACGAAGAACACGCTCTAGTAGTACAGGCTTATCATCGGCTTTGATGTCTAATAGGTATCTTTTCATGTTATGTGTTCTCCAACATCTCACTGTTTGAAGCACCTGGCGGTACTAGTGGCCATACGTTCTCTTCTTCATCAATAAGAACATGAAGTAGGTAAGCGGTTTTGCTTTCTAGCATCTCTTTCAGTGCTGGCTCTACTTCTTCTTTGCGCGTGATGGTTTTACCCGGGATATCGAAGGCTTTCGCTAGCATCACGAAGTCTGGGTTGTCATCTAGGATGGTTTCACTGTGGCGGCCATCGAAGAACAACGATTGCCATTGGCGAACCATACCCAAGCGAGAGTTGTTTAGAAGCACCATCTTCACTGGGATTTGGCGGCGTTTCAGTGTGCCAAGCTCTTGCACGTTCATCATGAACGAGCCATCACCAGAGATTAGAATAGATTGGTCATCAGGACGCCCAACCGAAGCACCCATTGCAGCTGGCAAGCCAAAGCCCATGGTGCCTAAACCGGCAGAGGTAATGAAGTTCTGTGGATCGCGAGGCTGAATGTGCTGAGCTGCCCACATTTGGTGTTGGCCCACATCAGTCGATACGATAGAGCTTGCTGGCATCATGTCTGACAGTTGCTTCAACAGCAGTGGAGCAAAAATCAGATCACCAGGGTGGTCGTAACGCCATTTGAATGAGCTACGAAGACCTTCAGAGTGATGAACCCAAGAGGAGATGTCTTGGCTTAGCTCTAGTTGAGGCATGATCTTGTTGATGTCACCGCGAATTGGCGCATTGGCAAGACGCAGTTTGCTGAACTCAGCGGCATCGATATCGATATGGATAACCTTAGCATGCGGCGCAAAGGTATCGAGTTTGCCAGTTACTCGGTCATCAAAACGAGCACCGACAACAATCAACAGGTCACTCTCTTGAACCACAAGGTTAGCGGCTTTAGTGCCGTGCATACCCAGCATGCCAAGGTAGTGTGGGTCGTCACGTTCGATAGTGCCCAAGCCTTTCAGTGTGCTTACTGCTGGCATTGGGTTTAGGCGTAAAAACTCACGAACCGCATCGGTTGCTTTAGCAAGTTGAACACCACCACCTACGTATAAAACAGGACGGGTCGCTTGAGACAAAAAGTACTGTGCCTGTTCAATGGCATCAGTTGTCGCAACAGGAATTGCGGGTGGAGTAAATTCAGGAAGAGCGTTAACAGGTGCTTCTGCTAGTTGAACGTCTTTAGCGATATCGACGATAACCGGGCCAGGGCGGCCAGACTTTGCTACCACAAACGCTTCAGCGAGGGTTGGAGCTAGCTCTTCAATATCAGTTACTAGGTAGCTGTGTTTAGTACATGACAGAGACATACCAATCACATCCATTTCTTGGAATGCATCGGTACCAATGTGGGAACTTGCAACCTGACCTGTGATAGCAACCAATGGGATTGAATCCATAAAGGCATCAGCAAGGCCAGTGACTAGGTTGGTTGCACCTGGTCCCGAGGTTGCCATACAAACAGCGACATCTTGTGTTGCTCTAGCCATGCCGATCGCGGCCATAGCGGCGCCTTGCTCATGGCGACATAGGATATGTTCAACCCCGCCGTCATAGAGTGCATCGTAGATTGGCATGATGGCACCACCGGGGTAACCAAATACGGTCTCAATTCCTTGTTGCTTGAGTGCGGATACGACTAGTTCTGCGCCTTTCATCGGAATTCTCCCGTATTACCTTTATTTTGGTAACTGTTTCCTTTGTCTCTGCACATCTTGTGCTCCCATTCTTCCTGTAAATCGGCAAAGCCGAAAATGCTCAAAAATATAAAAATCGAATGTTTAAATTAGAAAAAACCCCCGGACTTGTCAGTGCGGGGGTTTTTTCTAATTCGTGGTTACTTTCTTCCCACTCGCCCCCGCGCAGTCTTAATAATGACTACGATAATCAGGTTAATCAGTGCGTAAATGCGAGCGTTAAAAATCATAATATTCGAGTTTTCTCGTTTATTGTCTTCAGTAAATGTCTACATCTCTAGTGTTATCACACAAATCTGCCGCATGACAAGGGAAATGTCATTCTTTTTTCACATTAAAATACCATTCCACCAAGCTATATAACAACCTTATCGCTTTGGTGAGCAACGAATATCCAGAGCGAATACTTTTAAATCAAAGACAAAGGAAAGTTATGGGACTCGCGATAATTCATAGCCGAGCTAGTGTGGGTGTAGAGGCGCCAGAAGTGACCGTTGAGGTGCATATAAGCAACGGAATGCCTGGCTTCACGCTGGTGGGTCTACCTGAAACAACGGTCAAGGAATCTAAAGATCGAGTGAGAAGCGCGATCATCAATTCTCGCTTTGAGTTTCCATCGAAAAGAATCACGGTTAATCTCGCCCCAGCCGATTTGCCCAAAGAAGGTGGCCGTTTTGACCTGCCCATCGCGCTTGGGATTTTGGTGGCGTCAGATCAGCTTCCGACATCAAAAATAGCTCAACATGAATTTATCGGTGAGTTGGCATTGTCAGGAGAACTTCGCTCGGTAAAGGGCGTTTTGCCTGCGACGTTAGCCGCCGACAGTGTAGAGCGATGCTTAGTTGTCCCACATCATAACGGTGATCAGGCTGCGCTGGTGGGCAAGGGAGCGCATAAATCTGCACAAACCTTGTTGGAGGTTTGTGCTGACATGTGTGGACAGGCTCAGCTTGGGCTATATAGAACGGAACATCATCAGGCTGATGTTTCAGTGCTTCGCGACCTACAAGATATTATCGGCCAACAACAAGGCAAGCGAGCTCTAGAGATAGCCGCTGCTGGGAATCATAACTTATTGTTAGAGTGTCTGGAATAACCCCTCCTTGAATACGCAGACTGAAACTCCTAGAGTGCAGCAAATTTTTTTGAAAGAGGTTGGCTTGTGAATCTTGCTTACAGCTACATTAGGTTTAGTTCATTAGAACAGGCAAAGGGTGACTCGTTTCGAAGACAGACGGCTTTAGCCAAAGACTACTGTGACAAGCGTGGGCTCAGCTTAGCCGACTTAACCCTTAGAGATCTTGGTAAGTCTGCATATCACGGGACTCATTTTAAAGATGGAGCTTTGGGTGAATTCATTGGTGCTGTTAAAGACGGGACTATCCCTAGAGGCTCGTATTTACTTGTAGAGTCTATGGATAGGCTTAGTAGGGAAAAGATATCTATAGCTCTTCGCCGGTTCATGGAATTGCTAGAGCTAGGTATTAGCATTGTTACTTTGCAAGACAGTCGCACATACACGACTGAATCATTAGATCGCATTGAAGACTTGATGTTGTCTCTTGTCTTTATGATGCGAGCGCATGAAGAGTCTCTTACTAAATCTAAGCGTTTAAAAGCAGCTCACGCAGAGAAGCGAAAGCAAGCAAGAGAAAATCTAAAGCCTACTGGCTATAACATGCCTCATTGGATAACGCTTACTGACAACGGATATGAGCTGATGCCTGATAGAGTTGAACTGCTTAAGCGCATCTTTCAGATGACTATTGATGGTCTCGGAGCTATCGCGATTCATAAGCAGCTTAATAAAGAGGGGATAAAGCCATGGGGGCGTTCTAAAACTGGTTGGCACACTACCTATATAAAGAAGATATTAAGAGCTAGAACCGTTCTAGGTGAGTATCAACCATTTAAATCGGAGAATGGCAAGCGAGTAGAGGATGGTGAGCCAATACAAAGTTATTACCCTGCCGCTATTGATATAGATACCTTTAAAAGAGCTAGCCTGGCTATTGAACGCCGTCATGGCAAATCCAGTGGGACCCGAAAGAATGCTATTAATAACCTGTTTACGGGGTTAGTTGTTTGTAAGAACTGCGGTGCGACAATGCATTACCTAAATAAAGGTAGTGGAAGTAAAGGTGGTCAGTATCTAGTTTGTAGCAGAGCACGCCAAGGTGCGCATCATGATGGCGTTAGTTGTAAGTATGCTTCAATGCGTTATCCGGTAATTGAAGATGCGATATTAGGTGTCGCGGCAATTTTGAATTTAAGGTTGCAGACGGCCAACCATGAAGAAGAATCAGCACACATCAAAGAGCAGTTATCTAACGTATCTCGGAATTTAAAAACGGCTGAAGCTTCTATAGTGCGCTTGGTTGATTTGCTTGATTCAAGTACTGGAAGTAAGGCGTTGCTCAATAAATTAGAACAAAGAGAAGCAGAGCAGAAAGAGCTTGAACAGCGTTATAGAGAGCTTGAGAAGCAGTTAGATGAGATAGAGCTTACTCCGAAGTCTAACAATGTCTGGAAAGAGCTAAGAAGCACGCTCAAGAAGCTGAAAGTAGAAGCAGCAGATAGAACAAATGTCACATTGAGAGCAAAGATAAACTCTCAGTTAGTGCAGTGTATCGAGAAGATAGAGTTTGATGCTTTATCCAAGATAGTCACTATCAGAGTCGATGAGAACCGGACTATAGATTTGCGGTTTGACCAAAAACAGAAAAGCTACACTGTGAAGCCGTCATGGGATAAGAGAGAGTTTCTGCCTGCTACTTACATGGTAAAAACTATGGCCAATACTTTGTGAGCAATCATAAAATGAAGTGAAACTTGGCTAATATCATTCAAACTCATACTACTATAAGGTAAAGTAATCCAAACACTTATAAATACCGCACAAAGGGAACACTGATGAAGCTACGCTATTTTGGCTATTATTTGCGTGAGTTTGATTCTCAAGAAACCTTTCTATACAACATCAAACCTATTATTGATGCATTTGTTAGCGCAAACAATATAGAGCTTAAAAGTAGCTTCAAGCGTGGTGATGAAAAACTGTATCTAACCAAGGTCGCAGCACAAAAGAATCTATACTATTTTGTTCGTACTAGCGATGACGATATCATCAAGCGAGTTAATGAGCAGAACATCACAGTAGGTGAAATTTCAGATAACCTAGCTGCAAACGAGAAAGTAGCGTTTGCCTCTTACGTCTACATTTGCCCTGAACGACAAGTGATAGCATGTGCGAGCGGCATGAGCTGCCCAAGATTTGATGACTTAGCTGATTACATCAATGAGATGTTTAAAAAGGTTGGTCTGAACAAATATGAAGTGGGCTTGAGCGCTCTTACAACTACTAGTAGTAAAACAGACTTGCTAGAGATGGAAGTGGTTAACAGCATCTATATCGATGTAGCTGCGGATAGGGATATCAGTCGATACCTATGTAAAAAGCTAACTGGTTCAGAGTCTGGCAGTCTTGGTAACTTGCGTATCACGATTGAGCCTAGTGGATCTAATATGCGTGATGTTTTCAGGAAGATTGTGCATAGACACGATACTACTGGTAATAGTCAGAGCAGTGATGGCATCACGCAGATTGGTGCTAAAGCAAAGCATGATGAGCTGAAAGGTCAGTTAATGGATCATTGGTTAGACAATGAGAATAATCTAGTAGACTCATTGAATCCAAAAGCGAAGCGAAGAAAATTGCCCGATCAGATCAGTGAAAAGTTCGACCAAAACGAGCTGCTAGCACTTCTCTTTAGAGACTATGTATCGAACAATCGATATAAAGAGAAAAGCGTTCCTTTACTTGACCAGTATAAAGAGGTAAAACCGTTCGCCGCTAAGAAGAGCGAAGTTGTTCTAAACAAAGAAGCCGACAATGATGACAATGTGGCTTCCATAGTAGAGGCAGAGAAGGCTTAAAAGTCATGACTAATACAGAGATTGCAAGGGTTAAGAAGCTTATATGGTTAACACCGTTGATTGGTGTAGCTATTGGTTTCGCATACCTTGGAATTAAGCATTACGCTAATTGGTCGGTTGGCTTTAAAGAAGTAAGAACCCTTGCAACAGTAGTAGCTGGCTTTAGCTTTACTATGATGGGCTTCCTTGCTGCGATAGCTGCATTCTTGTTTTCTCTTCAAAAGTACCGTTTCTTTAAGCGTTGGATTCAAGACGGGTACTCAGATATTTTCTTCACTCTATTCAAAGTAACGTTTGCGTGCTTATTCGTTACTTTTGGGTGTAGCTTGTTTGTTTTTACATCTCAAGCAGTAGGCTTTGCATTCAAGCTTATGATGATGTCAGTCACTAACAATATCTTGCAACTTGGTGTGGTGACTTTGATTATCATGGATAAAGTTGCAAAAGCGAAACACAGCGAAGAATCCTAGAAAAGAGGTCGGTTTATCCGGCCTTTTTCATATCTGCAATATCCCCCTTTACTCTAGTATCAAAAAACACTCGTTAAACGATACTAGATGAACTGTACTACCACTAGTATCATAAAAGTAGCGTTGACACTAAATGATACTATCAGTATTATGATGCTACGTTTTTGATACTGATATTGAGATACACAATGACTACTGGTCGCATTTTCGCTTATTGCCGAGTTTCTACTGTAGAGCAAACAACTGATAACCAAATTCTAGCTATACGCAATGCAGGATATGACATTCAAGAAAGCAGAGTAATTTCTGAGACGGTATCAGGCAGTGTTAGGGCAATGGAACGTAAAGAGTTCAAAACTCTAATAGAGCATAAGCTAGAAGCCGGAGATACATTGGTTGTTCTTAAGCTAGACCGCTTAGGTCGTGACAACATCGATGTACAGCAGACAATAGAACAACTAACAGCTAAGCAAATCAAAGTAGTCTCTCTAGACTTACCTGTATCAGATCTAAGTAGTGCTGAAGGTAAGCTTATGCTGCAAATGTTCTCAGCTTTCGCAGAGTTCGAAAGAAACCGTATTAGAGAGCGTACTCAAGAAGGGCTTAATAGAGCGAAAGCTGAAGGTAAGAAGCTAGGTAGACCAGCAGCAAAAGGCACTACTGAAAATGTACAACGATGCAAAGCAGAGGGGTTATCTCAAAGCGCTACTGCTAAAGATCTAAGTATCGGTATAGCAACAGTTAAGCGTCATTGGAATAAGTAAGAGAAAGCTAGGGTTACCTAGCTTCTTTCATTTCATACTCTTTCATCATTTCTTCAAACACCCTTGGGACGTACCCGTCCATAATCAGTTTGTCACGTAAAGCCGCATAGCATGATTCATCTGATAGCTCATCTATAGAGACGATAGCTGTACTCTGAGGCGGGTTTGCTTTAAATGTTGTTTTGGTTGGTTCTGGTAACTCATCACAAAAGATAGTGCATTGCATATCAATAGGCTTATCGGTCTTCACCAATACATACTCATCCGCTTCTAACTCTGTTTGTGCTTGAAGACGATTTACTTTCCACTTGATGTAATAGTTCTTAGCATCTGATGACACTCTTAAATCCGGTCTTGATACGTTGTGAAAGTTAGGCACTATGTGTGAGAACCTATCATTGTATTCTCTTTCTGCCTTAGGTTCTGGAGGATACTTATTATCGGGTACTTTGATTGATAACTCTTTGTGGCGTGGGATGGTGAGCTCCACAGAAACCCCACTAGCTAAGATACGACTATCATTCGAGATGGTTAGATAAAGAATTTCAGCCCCTGCCCATTCTCTCAGTACATCAGCTCGATCTCGATATAAGCCACTATTTAGTTGATCACCAAAGTGAGAGCTTTGGATTGCCTGCATCGTCCGGTAAATGGAAGCGTGATGACCAAGGATAGATTCATCAAATTTCGGTTCTTCTTGATCGGGAATACTATCCCTATCTGGAAGAGAGACTAATTGACCACGTATAGTGAACTCTGAATCTAGCTTTTCCTTGTCACCATTAAGCAGAAAGCAACTGAGAGCGGGGTACTTTGGAAGCTCAGCTTTCTTGGTTTCAATAAACTCATTACCAAGGGTTACAGCTACGTGATACAGCATACCTGTAATGACGAGTAAGACGCCCACTGTGGGATCACTAGAAGCATTAAGAACAGAACGAAGAATCTCTGACTTGCCTATGTACTCTTCGAATAGTGCCACTACTACAGCATGAAGAAAGTTAACCTGTGATTCGACTATTAGACCTATACCAGTAAGAACAACAGCCTTAGCGATAGTGTTGTAAGCCTTGGGTCTGATTAGATTTAGAAAACGTTCAGCAGTATCTAGCCAGCCATTTACTTTCTCTTGCATTTAGCCTCTATAACATCATGTTCAATTCGATGAATATAGATTACCTCAGAAAGAATGATTGATCACTTATTGTTCTATCTATAGCAAAGTGAGTTTGTCATTTCCCCATGTGAGGGCGTTATATAGTGATGCGGGTAATCCCAGTCCCAAGCATGTGATTTGGCTTCGTCCTTATAGTAGTTCTAATAGCGCCACTAGTTCTATTATGTCTTGTAAGTGCATGACTACTTCTCTAACGTCCGGTTTCTCATACCGTAATGGAAGAATAAATGTTTATAAATTTACCAAAAAGGACGTTAATTGATGTTAAGCAACAACTCGACCCTGATTATGATGAGTTAGGTGTTAAATACTTGGAGCTGATTTCTTCGATAGGAAAGCAGGTTCTAAATGACAAGGAAATTCCTAGAGGTTACTCACCATCTCGGGTTCGGGTCGTTCTTAGACCGTACTTAAAGCCATTAGGGTATAGGTTTGGGTATCTCAATAAAGGTGATGAAAAACTATGGGGATTTAGGCGAGTCTATGCTTGATAAGTGCTCTAAACATGATGGTTGTCTCGAAAAAGTGATTTAGTTCTTTGTTTTCTTATAGTAGTCACCCGTGAGCCCTTATAAACCGGTGGATGCAAGAAATCTACCGTGTAAAATTTGTGGTTCTGGTGTCTTAAGACGTTCTTAAGGGGCTTAAAAAGTAGTGAAAGTCTCGTAAAGGATGTGCGTATGGGAAACAAAGCTAAGAATATCGATCAACAAAAATATGAGTACGCTTGCCACCTTTATCAAAGCGGTGAGTGCTCGACTATCAAGGAAGTCTCGGAGATCGTATCAATCAATGCCTCCACTTTGCGTAGCAGATTCAATGAAGACGAAATAAAAAAGCCTACCTCTTTAAAAGCTTCTGATTTGGATGATTCATCTGATCAGGGGAAAAAGCTTAAAGCTGACCATTTAAATTGGCTTAACACTATTACCAGACGAGCTCTTATGTTTGCTCAAAGGAGTGTGACAGACAATATCCCTCTTGGTAATTTCAATGATGATCTCCGCGCATTGAAGCTCATTACAGACATAGCCAATAAAAACTATGCTACCTGTGCAAAAATCCTCAATGTTGACGAGATTGTTGATGCCGAAGAACTACCGGAGTTTACAGTTGTAGAAATGACCGCGAGTGATGTTGAAGAGGTAAGACAATCCCAACGGGAACAGTTCAGAGAACTATCTACCAACGAAGAAGCCGAAAGCCGCCATTAGGGCGGTTTTTTTGTTCAAGTTGAACTCAGATAGAAACCTATTTTTCGCATTGCTATATGCATCTTATACATGACAATTTTCGTTTGTTTTGTCTTTGTTAATCGCTTTTTTAGATTAAGTGGTTCAAGTTCTGAACAATCTTGTGTGATTTGTTCTTATATTTGCGTTTTGTACAATGCGGCTTTCGTCTACTTGCAGAAAATGCATTTAACTTTTTATCGGAGATAGATAAATATCTTCTGACTAACCCTTTCCGAGCGACTGTGAATGGGTTGGATTTAAAGCAGATTGCTTAAATCTAACTAACAGCGGCTCGGTATGGATATTAATAAGATACGAACAATTACATACAGGATGATGACCACCAGCAATGATGAAATGCTGGCGGCTATCACTGTCCGTATCGAAAAAAGTACCTACCGAGCTGCTGTTAACTCAGGCAACCCTATCGATTACCTCGCAAAGAATCTCAAACGTCATCTCAAGACCCACGGTATTAGCCCCGATGAGCTTTGGTTTTCACTAGAGCTGGCATACGAAAACGACTGTCTCAAGAATCCGCATATACACGGCACTATCAAAATCAAACAAAAGCAGCATCAGGCGCTACTAGATGCTCTTTTGGTATCACTTGGTAAACCACAAATCAAGAGTGCAGCACGCAAGCGCCAGGTCACTGAAGTCTACTCTTTAGGGTGGGCTGATTACTGTCTAAAAAACATTAAAAAAACGAGTGTCTCTATCGGAAGAAGAGCCGTTTTTATCGCTCGTTCACTTGTCAAAACTGACCCTCAAGTTTTCGGTAAAAACGATTTTTCAAAAAACGCTCAGAGCCCTTGTTCTAACTGGTCTGAGAGCGGTTCTGAGAAAGTGTTGTCTAGTTATGTATTTAAGCCTCTAAAAATAACTACTAAAAGCCCTCAAATAACACATCAAAACCTATACAGCCCGAACGGGCTAGATGAACAGCTAAGGAAAGCTAATGGAACAAGAATACAATGCAGGCAGCATCAAGGTACTAAGACCTGAAGAAGTTAAGCAATTTGATTGGGTTTTACTGTCAGATCTAGCAGAGCAATACAAACAACCTACTGAATGGCTGCAAAGAGGCTTCGAGGCATCGAGAAGGCTCAACTTGAGCCCTAGGGAGTACTTCGTTCCAAGGTATGTTTTTAAAGAGCCTGTAAAGCCCTGTCCGGAGTTTGCAGAGGTGTTTAAGGAAGTAATGAGAGAGCATCGAGCTACCAAGCATTAAAACACCCGACACCGATTAAATGCCGTCCTAAGATTCGCACCTCACTACACAAAGAGGAATAAAAATGAGAAACGCGATTATTGGTTTATTTGGGGCGGCAATTCTATCTGGCTGTGCTAACCCTATGGTTGAGCAGTATCGAGCAGATACAACAAAACCGATTATCATCACTGATTACTATCAAGCTTATCCAAATAGTGCAGGCGGTATTAAGGTGTATCTAACTGCATTCAACATGACTGATAAGCCTATCAAGTACTTCGATTTTTGGGCTAAGCATTATGATCGAGTTGGAGAGGTTCAAGCTGACGATATCAGTGGAGATACTTCCAAGGGCTATCGGTTTACGGGTCCATATCTAAAAGAGAAAGCTATATCCGGTAACTTCGGTCCATCGTTTTATGATTTTGGTGCTAACTGTATGACGTTAGACAGAGTTGAGGTGACTTACATGGATAACACAAAACAGATTCTTGATGGTGAAGATCTTAAGAACGTTATCGTAGCTAAGGGTGCAAGCTGCCGGAACTTGATGAATAGATAGATACCTCATCAAAAAATTATCCATATATGGTTGATCTATTATCATATATGATCAATCATATGATTGTTCGGTTGTTGAGCAAAAGGAGAATCAAATGACTCGAAATATTGAGGTATCCAACGAAACATACTCTCGCTTAGAGAAGATAGCCGTAGGCTTTGATACACCGGAAGCTGTTATTAAACGATTACTTGATCAAGTTGAGGGTAAACCGGATACGAAACCGACATTAAGTTTCTTTCCTGAAAATGAAACTGATTTTAAGCATGCACTTATTAAATCAAAAGAAGCTGAAGTTGTGCTCTATAAGGTTGACGGCACTAGAGAGATTAACCGCTGGAATGCCACTCGACTGACTGAGTCTTCCAACCTCAGAGGTAACTTATGGTCTGGTCCATTGAGGAACTGGAAAGACAAAGGGATTCAGAAAGCTGAGCTTTTTGTGTTACCTCTAACGATCATTGACTCTGATGGTGATGATGATCGAGTAGGCATGAATAAAGCACTGTCTTTAGAATTGAACCTTACCTATGAAGAGATGCAGCTTTTGGAATATGAGGTGCACTGTCATGAGAGTGATGAAGGTTTGCCATATGGTCACTATGTTGAGTTTGATCTAGATAATAGCGACTCAGAAGTACTTGAAATGGCGGGTATCAACGAAAGTAACAACTCAGTTAGTGTAAATTTAGACTAAGTCTTTTAAGTAAAACGCTCTCAGAAGATCACTGAGAGCGTTTTATATTGAAAAGCTAATAAGTCACGCTTCAATTGTTAAGAAGCTCTTAAAACTTCACTCAGATCGTTTTAGAGCTATATCTACATCAAGTCTTATCTCTTTCTCTCTCAATGAGAAAACAATGCTCCCCTTTTACTATCAAAACACGTCCATTATCGAGCTGGTGGATTGTCAGATCATCGACATCAAAAAGTACTGTTGAGTGACTAGCTATCAAGATATCTGCTGCGGAATTTAAATCCATATTAATCGAGTCTCTATACAAATAATTTAAGTCATTATCTTGTTTAGGTTTTTGTATGTCGATGCTTCACTGGTGACTTAAGTTTATGGAACTAAAGAGAAAATAAGTCACTAGTGACTGAACTGATCACGGTTTGTACTGATTTGATCAATTACTGATCAGTCAGTTATTAGAAGAGTAGATCTTGATTGATCATTGACGAAATTGTGTAGATAGTCGCGCGTGATGCTGAGTTATTTCATTTGCAGCAGATACAAAAAAACCCGCTAGTGTGCGGGTTTCCTGTCACAAGAAAGAGCGCCAACTCGTTCTTGTGGTTTGGTAACAGAAATCAGCTGTCACCAGTTGCCCAAGAGATCAATCTGGGCTTGTTCGGAAGTGTCCAACAACCGAACGAGTCGGATTAAATCATTTATGGGCTACGAATGGCAATAGTTTGCTCTACTCTTTAGAGCTAAGAGATCACTTTGTGTCCGAAACAGTTCAAGAAACACCTCAAGTACGCCACCACAACCAGCTAATCAAGCATCTATCTAAGATTTCCCCTGCAGGCAAGCAAGAGCGCACCGCCATTGAAGTAGCAATTCGCATTGCTAAGTTCTTCAATCCATCGAAGGGGTGTGCTTACCCGTCTACCCAACGCATAGCTGCGGAACTGGGAATCCATAGAAACACTGTTACCAACGCGACAAAGCTATTGGTACAAGTTGGTTTGCTATCTAAAACAGACTCGAATAAACAAACCAAGAAACAACTTAGAACCGGAGATATTGATATCAAAGGGGCTAAGTTTCAGAACAATCGTTACTCATTCAATTTTGAGCTTATCAAGCAGCTAGCTTTCCATTCTTTAAAGTCATTTTTGTGCACGCAGAAACTATCAAAATTGTGCACTAACAGTTCTTCTAAGAAGAACAAATATAAAAACACAGACAGGGCTATACGTAGAGACACGACATTTGATTTAGTTCTCAGTGCAATCAAGCATGATCAGTCTCATAAACTAAAACGCAGAGAGATACACAGAAAAGTTGCTTTGGGTAAACGTTTCAGAAAATACGCACCACCAAAGATTCAGACCGAAGATGAGTATCAAGCTCAGTTTGACAAAGAGAATGCTCAGGTTGAGACACACAAGCAGGTCGCAGAGAGAAACGAAACAGCAGCAAGCTTTGCTGATGGGTTCTTTGCATTCATCGGTGAAACCTCAGCCACTCTCAAACGCAAAGGTATGAAAGCTTTGCAGTACAGAGCGCTACGAAACACGCATCTAGCTCGAATCTCACAGATTCACAGTGAATGCGGGGTTGTTGAGTACACCACAGTTCAAGAGCGTTTAACTAGTTGGGGTGATACCAGTTACAGCAAGTTGTTTCTTGGCCCACCCGGAACCGGAAAAACTATGCTCGCTTCTCGACTGCGTGACCTATTACCTGAAATGAGTGATGACGAAGCGATGGAAACCGCGTCGGTGGCCTCGTTAACGCAACAAGAAATCAATCAATACAACTGGAAGCAACGACCTTTTCGCTCTCCTCACCATTCCAGTTCAATGGCGGCATTAGTGGGTGGTGGTTCGGTGCCTCGCCCCGGAGAGATCTCTTTAGCGCATAACGGTTTATTGTTCTTAGATGAGAGAAATGTAATCCCAATAATTATAGATTATCAAAACCATACTAACTTGTTGAATGATAATGATTAAAATGCTAATTAATGCCTTTAGTTTACATTGACAATGATTACTATGACAACTAGTGTATCTATTAGTTGTCAATTTATGAGGTTTGGTTGTGAATGTAAAAACACTAAATGAGCTTTCTTTATTAAAAACTGCACTGTCAGTCGAATACTCTAACTACCTAGCGCTTGCTGCTGAATCCTCAGTCTCCCCAAACTTTATACAACCAACATTGAATATTTATGCAGCTTACTGCTACTTGGTTAAACAAGGTAACTACAGTGCATTGGAAATACTGAATGATTCAAGCTCACTTAATGCACACTTCCAGTCGCTCATTGGCTTTGTTTATAACTATGATGATATCACTATCAAGCATAGATATAAGATTGGTAATCGACTCAAAAATCTTTTCTGCTACATTGCGCAAGATAAAAATTTAACTCTTGATGAAGTAAAGCTTTCGCATGTAAAAATCACAGAATACGCTTCGACCTGTCTAGCTCAGTTCAGAGAGCTTAATATAGATAAATCAAAATCTGACTACCTTGATGGTTGGCAGGTGCTATCAAAAGAAGGCAAGGAACATGAGGCTCATCTGGATACGCTTTATGTTAATTTTGGTGAGGCGTTTACCAACAAGGTTCATCTAGCTCTTAAAAACTACGCTTTTACACAAAAATCATCATCTCTGACCCAAGCATTAACTTCACTCAAAACACTCTTTGTGGGCATCTCCACGGTTTATAATGACCGAGGCGGACTGACAATAGAAACCCTTCTAAGTCGTAATTATGTGCAGCTACTTTTCCATAAGGTGTTTAAAGTGCTATTTGTGCGCTCCCAAGCAGCCCATAACTGCCCAAAAGGTTTTCATGCTAAGTGGCGAAATACCATTAACTATTATACCGAGTGCTTTATCAATACGGGTGTTTTTGCTGAACCTCACAAACCATTCATCGTTCCAGACTGGAAAGACCCAAAAGATGCAGCGCCCACCTTTTCAATTGGTGGCAATGCAACGCAGCCAGAAAACCTTCGATGGTTTGCTAACATTCCACTCAAAATTAAAGATGAAGAGGCTGTTTCAATTATTCAGCAACGTGTAGACCGAGACATGGCGCACGTCAGGCATGTGTGTCTCTTGAAATTTAAAGAGCTTTTAGAGCGAGAAGATAGAAATAAAGCTTTTCAGAGCACAGGCTTAGTTAAACCATTGAGCGGCATGGCAGGCTATGGAAAATATCAAAACTTTGTCGGTGAAGATAAGCTAGATAATACAGTAGCAACCTTTTATGCGCATGGCATCGCTGCAAAAGGCTATTTCTATTTATCATTTTTGGGATTTCGTCGAAATGCTAGTCAGATCAAAACAGAGTTAAATCTACCAAACAGTTCAACAATGAACGTTCTTTTGACGCTTCTTGTGATGGAGCATCCTCTGATAACACCGTCTTGGTTAGCAAAATGGGACTTATTTGATGTAAATGGCAATATGGTGGGCTATAAGCAAGTTGGTAATCAGCACATTGCGGTCAGTCACAAATCACGCAAAGGGTCTACCAATGCGCAGCAAGAAGTAGTGCTCAATGAGTTTTCTAAAACTATAGTTGAGTTCTTGATGCGCCATACTCGCATGAGCCGTGAATACCTGAAGCAAAAAGGGAATGTGAATTGGCGAAAGATGATTTTGACTTCAACCGCTACCAGTGTGATACGTCCAAGCAATCTCAATAGTACTCTTTATGCAGCAAATGATTTTTATAATTGGCTTCAATGTGAAACACTCTTTGATAAGAGCAGCGACATAACCTTGGAAGATGCCCAAGCCATTTCCGATATCCATTCGTTACGTTCCATTAGACGACACCGAGGCTTTCAAATTTATTTGGAAACACGTTCAATGGATGCTGTTGCCGAGGCGCTTGGTCATGAAAAGAAGGATGTAAACCTACTGACATCTTACCTTCCTAAGCCGTTAGTGGACTTCTTTAATGCACGTTGGATACGTCAGTTCCAGAACGCTATTTTACTTGAAGCCATGAAGGATTCAGTGCATCGACTTGATGCTGTGAACATGAGCGCTCAAGACATTGAGGAGTTCTTGAGTAATCACGGCATAAGCAACATTCCAGAGCACTTCGATCATGGTTTTACTCAGCAGACGACTACTGACAGTGAAGTTTCAGAATCATTAGGGTTTGACCAGTTAACATACACTATATCGACATCACTTTTGCAGTTGTTGATGGCGATACGCTTTGTTGTTGAGAGTAGTGATGATGAGGAATCTTTTTTAGATATTGTTGCTCACTGGTATCAATCAGCGGTGTTTGTTTTAGATACCCTGAGTTCAGGCAAGCATAGTGCGGATGATGATTTGATGGGAATGCTAGATATTGCAACCAATAACACACTAGATACTGACTCGATTAAGGGAGCACTGCTATGTTAAGTGTTGCTATCGACAATTCCTCTATTGCTAACCTCATTGAAAACATCGTGGAAGACCATTCGGTTCTAAATGGTTTAAGTGCCGAGACCCTTGAAGATATTATCAATTTCTCAGTAGCAAATGATGACTATCGAGCATTAGATATCATCACGAATATCCATACTGGCATCTACGGTTACGATGACAGACAGCCCGAATGGTTAGAATCCAGCTTTCCTGAAAACAAGTGGGTACTAACATTTGGCAAAAACCCAAAAACGATACATTGGGACACGGTTTACTTAGATGACGGTAAGAAACTCACGGATAAAAAACACCAAAAGCTGTTAAACAGCTTTAAATACTGGATTACGGCTGCAGATAATCCACTTGAAAACGGTGGGAAGGTTATCAGTCCAACAACTGCTTACTCAAAAGTTAACAGAGTTATTGCTCTCATCAATGCGGTCTTGCTGCACTCGAAAGAATTGAAGCTAGCAAAATATCACCTTCTGAATGTGAATGATGACTTTTGGTTGAACATATTGACGAAATACGCCGAGCACGGAAATTTTCAAGGTGTGTATGAAATTGATAAACATACCAAGGTATTACTTAATAACGCTTCTCAAAGCATTTCTGATACGGACGCACAAACATTTAAAGAAAATTTCCCCTACATTACACAAGACATTGCGCAAGATGAAAGGTTCTTATTTCTAGCAGAGAGAGAGAAGGCGTGTGCTTGGCTTTTTGAGCAAGGTTATTATTACACTGGAGAATGCACAAAATACACTGGCAGAGGTTCTGTGCTGGGTGAGATGTTGTTTAAAGGTAAGATGCTTTACCACGACATCAAGATTCCCAACTACGCAGAACTTCACCTCAAAGCGCCAAGGCGAAACTCAGAGTATCGAGCGGTTGAGAATCAAGACGATTCAATTGGCACGAATCAACAGACTATCTCGACCTACATTGAAGCAATTCGATTGATTCATACCAACCTTGAGCGTGAAGATGCGGCAACCCCTTCAATCTTGTCCGAGCGTGTCAGCTCAGGTCACATTAGCCAGTTAGTTAGCTTTAAAAAAGCAGGGCGCACCCGCACCTTGCCACCTACCTTTGTGTTTAATTTAATTCGTCAGTGCTATGAGTTTGCCAAAGAGCATCTACCTATAGAGAAAGGCTCTACTACTTTACTCGATGAAACATTAAGTGTGCTGTCTACAGCAAGAAGTAAATCTACTGCAAAAAAATCCAACACACTCCGCCCACAACCACACGCTCTAGCTTGGAATGAAGAACTGCATCGGGGGATGTCTAGCACAGAGCGAGGGTACTGGTTTCAAACGGAGGCAATCAACTGTGTGAGTAGTGAATACCTTAAAAAAGGGGTAAAGCAGGTTCAAGCCTTTGCTGATAGCGTTGAAAATCGCTTTAAGCGGATTCGAGCTAATGAGAGCTTGTTTGATTTGTTCTCTGTACTGCAAGGGGCAATACAAGTCTTAGTAGGTGCAATCATGGCTCGAAGACAAGATGAATTAATCAAGTTGAAGTCACATGGCAACCTTTCACCTAATGTAAGTCCCTTTTCAGAAGCGGGTGCAAAAACAGAGTACAACCTGATATTTAAGGTAAAAAAAACTGGCTCAAAAGGGGGGAACGCAACAATAGAAAGACCAATTCCCTTATCTATCGCAAGGTTCATTTGGCAACTGGAGCAATTTAACATCAAAGCGAGTGAGTTGAGGTTATGCAAAGGAAAGTTATCTTTGTTTAACAACCTCGATTCAATGCGCTCGCAGTTAAGTCAGGTACATCACGCTACCTATAATGCGCACCTTGATGCTGTGTGTGATTACTTAGAAACGGACTTGGTAGAGTATGACAACGGTGAGTACCACCGTAATTATGTTCGCCAACACCAATTGAGGCGCTTCTTTGCGATGGCATTCTTCTGGTCAAAAGGATTTGATGGCATGGATGCTCTGCGCTGTATGCTCGGACATTCAGACATGGAACACTTATACCATTATATCTCTGAGTCGGAAACTGGGGCGGTACTAAACGGAGCTAAAGCCAGTGTAATTGTTCGTGGTGTGGTCGATTCAACCTCTGAACTTGCGAAATTAGAAGGGATCGAAGAGGTTCGCAGAATCATTGCAGAACGCCTGACAGGTGATAGTTCAACACCCATCACGATAGAGTCAGTGAGTGAAGCCGCAGAGGATTACGATGATGAGTCTTATCTAACCGTCCCTCATATAAGCCAACTTCAAAAAGAGCAGGACATCGAAACAGAGGTTATTCAGTTTTTAGAAGAAGGTCGAATCACACTTGAACCAGAGTTCCTCTCCATTGAAGATGCTGATGGGAATACAACTCAAACCTTTAATTTAATTTTAAAAATCAAAGACCTTGATTGAGGGTTAGGATAATGAAAGTTTTAGAGAAAAATCAAACAAAGGTACTTGAAACAGAAAAGCTGTTGAGGGAAATAATCACATCTCCCACTGAGTTTAAAGATGATGAGGAGTTGATTAAGGCTCTTAAATCACAATCTGGTATCGCTAAATATCAGAATCAAGAGCGTAATATCACATCATGCTCATTAAACACGGTCAAAAGCATCTCAGAAGCACTTCTGGAAAGAGGCTTCTTATCATTAGATGAGCTTCGTATTAATGCAAAACTGGCGGTAGAGGCTGTACATCACAATGAGAAAGCTTCTAAAGGAAACAAGCAAACTGTCGTGGGTTTAAAGCACAAAGTTTCTGAGCTTGAATCGGAGTTAGATGCTGCACAGCGCAGCAATTCTTTACTGACCGTTATGGTTTCAGAGTTGCGTTCTAGATTAAAGCAACTAGCGAATCATGAAGGAACAGTAGAAGAACGACAGGAGCTTTATCGAGAGCACAATAGGAAGATTGAAGCGCAGATGAACTTCACTTTGAATGGAGAGCTATGATGGCGGTTCGTAAGCTTAAAAACTTTGAGCAATGGAGTCATCTTGGGTTTGATGGGCAGCTTGTCTTTCGTAAACCACTGGATATTCCTTTTGTAACCTACAGTAATCATACTCCTTGCTATGAGGCCAATGCCTACATCCATAGTTTGATAGCGAGAAACTTAAAAAGTGACACTATTCGAGGGTATGCCCACGATATCATCCACTTGGTTCACTTTATTGAAAAACAGCCACTATTGAGCCGATTTAGTCAACTTACTGACGCAACATTCACTCTTTTCGTTCAATCATTACAGGCGGAAAGAACACCACTTGGCGAACTACAACGCAAGAATAACTCCGTTATAAAGATTGCGCATACCTGTTTGGATTTTTTACAGTTTATCCAAGGGTTTCATGATTTGAGTGCTTTCATTGGCAAAGATAAAAGTAACTCAATTCAGATACTTGAGAAGCATTACAAACGCAAACAGGAAGGCTATAAAGGGTTCATTGAAGGCACTAAAATTACGCATTCTGCTGTACCAACTAAAGACGAGATAAAGAAACGTCACCCTGTTTCAGAAGATGATGCCTTGCGTGTTTGGGAGTTTATAAAGACTCAGAAAAATAAAGATAAACGCAGAAGGGACATGGCGCTATATACTGCAATGGAGCAATTAGGTGCTCGTGTATCGGAGCTTCATTTAATTAAATTGACTGATTACGAGGAAGCTAGGCGCACAGGTATGCTCACGCTTACCACTTTAAAACGTAAAGACGACAATGCCACTCGAAAGATACCTGTTCCACATCTTTTGTTATCAGTGATAGCAGATTACATTAAAGTTCGTAAGAAAGTCCTGAGAAAGAAGAAAGGTCAGCATGATTACCTTTTTATCAACTTAAAGTCTGGTCAATGCCTATCTGCCGACTCATGGACAACGTATATGAACCAGTGGAGGAAAGAGCTTGGTATCGAAAGCCCTGTGCATCCGCATCTGTGGAGGCACGCGTTTGTTACCGACAAGCTAAAAGAGCTTATTCTTGCCACTAAAGAAGTGAATGATAAGGACGACTTCCGAAAGCACCTGCTTCATACACAAACATTTAAAATGCAGCTTCAGCAATGGACAGGCCATACAAATCTTAGCTCTTTAGATACTTATATTGACCTCGCATTTGCAGATATTCACGGCTACACAGAGGTTTATAATGCAGTGTCTCTAAAGTCGAGTGTTGATTTGGCAAAGCGTCAGATTGAGTTGTTAGAAGAGCAGATAGCAAGGAAGGAGTTAACGCCTACCGCAGCACTCGGTGAGATGAAGAAACTATTGGGAGCTTTTCAATCTGATATAGATAAAAGCATTGTATCTTCGTTACAGTAAAAGCCCATCATCAAGCGATCATGTAACTCGTTTTTGGACAAAAGCGTGTTAGTTAAAATGCTCTAACACGCTAGTATCAGATAAGAAAAAGTATCTTGAAACTTTAAACGCTTGTTATAACGATTTGTACCGATAGAAACTGTCTTCAGCAAATTCTAAGCCTTCTGATGACAAGCAAATTGCGTATTCTTTAAGCGGGTGGTTATCTATAAGCCTTTCGTGATTGAGTTTATCTGGAGGCACTTCACTTGTTGCTATGTTTTCCTGCAACAACTTGTACGTAGTATGAGACAGAACATCTGCCACAAAAGTTAATGGCGAAACTTCCGTCGATATGCTAAATGAAACATCCCAGTGAGTATGAAACTCCTTAGGTATCGCAGCTACTAACTTGTCGACTCTTCTCAACGAAGGCTCTTTGTTACGAACTGGGTGTAAGAACGTCATCGTCCCCGTTTTAATAAATTCTAAGTAACTTATCAGTTCGTTTTTAAACTTAGCTATTTCACCTGAATTTAAATTGTCACTTATGACTTTAAGCTTGATTGGTACATTAGTGTTTTTTGAATATGCCAGAGCTATTATCTTGATGACTAGCATACCAAATAATGCCTCATGTAGATTTTTCTTACCCCTCCGCTTGTTCATTTGATCATGGAAACCATTCACATAGATTGCAGAGTATGACCAACTAACTTTGTGAGACTCTAAAAACTCAAGAGCATCAGCGCGATACCGTTCTCTTTCTTGTGGAGATAAATCAGTTAAATGTGGCTTTACGCCTCTTTGAAACAGGTGGGAAAACTTACGCTCCAAACTAGAGTTAACATATTCCAGACCATGAGCTGGAAGGCAATAAGCAGCCATTAAACCAAAATCTCTAGCCTGTGTTTCTTTTCTATGTGAGCTGCCTTTCTCACCAGACTCATCAACAACTATAACTAGTTCCAAAATGCTTAATATTCCCGATCGTTATAACGCCAAATTAAGGTAAACAACGCTAACACCTCACCTAAACCATTGTGCCATAAACGCTAAAATCGCTTGGACTGAGGACGCCGAGCGTTGTGAATCACTCCTAAATTTATTGTTAGCATTATCCTGTAGTAATGCCATTTCTAACGAGTCTTTCGATTCACCTTCTAACATCAGCCTTGAATATGCCATATAGTCTCCAACGACCTCTTCATGCTTTAGATAGAACCTTGGGTCATTACAGCAAGTCTCATATAGATACAGTTCTGTCATAGTATCAATTAAAACGAAAAGGCGAATACAGTTATCTTTAGTGGCAAATTGGTCATCCGTGAGCATGTGAGAGGCTAGATGTCGATTGAAGCTTCCATAAGCTAAACCCTGACCCGAATTCAAATAAAAGTGATTTGATAATATTTCGTCACAAGCTTTTGCATACAAATGATAGAATAATGGATTACCTGGGCACGGATTTCGTCGATGTCCATTTCTGAAAAACTTCTTTAATTCGTCAAATTTCGGCTTAGTGTCACCTTTACGATAACCTAACCACTTGAGCAATACACCTTCGATGATAGGAGCTAACGTCAAGAAGCAACTTTGATAATTCTTTCTGTAATAGCATGTTAATGCGGAGTCAATGTACTTCACAAATGACTGAAATACGGGGTAATGCTTAAACCGACCTAACTTTTGATGCGCTCTCATTTTAGGGCTCATCACCAACTTTTCTATAAACAGTATTAGTGCTTTCTCATCAAAGTACTCACGATGTCTAAATGAATTAACTTGCTCATATTGATACAAAGTAACTGTTGTAGGTAGGCATAATGCTTTTGATGCGAGAAAGTTTACTGCCTCAAACATTTGATCGATTGTAGCTAGTTCAGTACACGAGACATTACTTTTAACTTGGTCTTCTAGCCTTTCCTTTCTAGAAAGTTCCAAGTTTTGAGAGTAAACCTTTTCACTAACTCGATGCCAAACCTCCTCTGAAATACTGTATTGCGTTTTAACGCTCTCAACATCAACGTTGTTTCGTAGAGCTTCCAATACAATAGGTACAAGTTCTTTTGCTTTCATCCAACCTCTGAATTCACCGTGTCTGCTCAGAATGCTAACGCTAATTTGACGACAAATTGTCGTCTTTCACCCTTCAATAATGCAGTCTTTTTCATATTCGCTCAACTGATAATCAATAAGTTATGCCACATGAAGGGAAACTAGGCTGCAAGATATCCACCAGTAACGGGAATGCTAATTTGTCAATTCAATCGGATAATTTTGACGGCTCTTCTCCGCTTTGTTGAGTCATAACGCAATACTTATGACTTCTACCATACTGACTAATAACCCTTTTTTAGTCAGTATGGATGAATCCTATTTTGACCCAGTTACTTTCTCAGCTTTTACATATTCAGGGGCAGGCAATCCAGTCGATTAAGGTCGATGAATCCACTCAAACTGTTGACGTTTACTGTCGTCGAGACCGACGATTTAAAGTGACCGACCCAAAGTCTAACCAAGCTTGCACCGTCAATACTTACGTTTCTAGAACCATTTATGACTTGCCGATAAGTGGCCGGTGTTGTCGAATTCATATTGAGCTTGCGCAAATCCGTACAACCGAAGGTGAGCGACGTATTGAAGAGTGTGACTTTGTAGAAAAAGGTGTACGTTATTCCAAACGATTCTGTGAACAAATTAGTGGCTTGTGCCGTCACATGCCCATCAGTGTGATTGCGAGACACTATGGACTTCGCTGGGAAACGATTAAGAATATTGACAAGGCGGCGCTGCATCGAACGTTGCCATCCTCTGAGCCGTCAAAACTCCGTGGATTAAAACGGATTGGCGTTGATGAAGTCGCAAAAGCCAAAGGGCACGACTATATGACTGTGGTGTATAACATGGATAACGGCCAATTGATTTGGGTCGAGCATGGTCGTACACACCGCGTTCTCGAAGCCTTTCTCACTCAACTTACCGAACAAACTGCCCAAGGGATTCAGGCCGTTGCAATGGATATGGGGAAAGCTTACCAAAAAGCCGTCAGAGGAAACCTGCCGAATGCTGACATCGTTTTTGACCGATTCCATGTCGTCCAACAATATAGCCAACTCATTCGACGAGAGCGTTCGTATGAGTTCAAAAAAGCGGTCTGTAGAGAAGATAAAACGCTGATTAAAGGCTCGCTTTACCTTCTATTAAAGAATCCAGAAAGGCTGTCAGAAAACCAAACGGACAAACTGAAAATGTTACTCAAAGCTAATCGGCGTCTGAGTGAAATCTACGTTCTTAAAGAGCAGCTAAAAAGTATCTGGCGAGCGGAAACCTATCAGCAAATGGCTTACCGTTTAGACGCTTGGTGTCAGTTAGCCAAAGCGACAAGAATAATGAGCGTGCAAGGTTTTGTATCGATGCTGCAAGACCACAAAGAAGGCATCTGTAACTTTGCAAAGTATGACCGACTAACCAGCTCTATAATCGAGGCTGGCAATGTATCAATAGGATTGTTGCGCAGAAGAGCTCGCGGGATAAGAGATACCGAATACTTCAAACTGAAGATTAAACAGCTTTCAGTACCTGAGGTAAGTTCAATGTTATACCCTTCTGTCAAGCTCATCTAAGCGGAGAAGAGCCATTTTGACTAGGGCAAACTCAGGTTAACAACATATGAATGAGTAAAAGGTCTAACGTGATGTATGGAATCCACTCCCTCCTTAGCAATCTAGACTTAGGAGTGTGAGAAAAAACCGAGGGTTCCAATATGTTGACTAAAAATGTTATCGCTATCGACTTAGCAAAAAATGTTCTTCAAGCCTGCCATATCAGCATTCATGGTGAGCTAATGTCCAATAAACCTCTGAGTCGCCAGAAGATGAAAGAGTTCTTGGCAAAGGCTAAGCCTTCGATTGTCGCCATGGAAGGTTGTTGCGGTTGCCATTACTGGGGGTAATTAGCAGAAAAACTTGGGCATGAAGTCCGAATCATTAACCCTAAGAAGGTGAAAGGATACCTAGAAGGTCATAAAACGGATCATAATGATGCTCTCGCCATCGCTAACGCCGCTATACAAATTGGTATCAAGTACAGTCGTCCAAAGTCATTGGAACAACAAGCTATGCATTCTTTAGAAACTAGCCGTAGATTCTTATCTCGTAGTGTTGTTTCCCTAGCTCTTCACATTAGAGGGACAATTTTGGGCTACGGGATAGCAAACCCTAGAGGTGAAAAAGGCTTAAAAGCGTCGGTTCAAACCGTGCTTGATGGCGATACACCAATACCCTCCAATGTCGTATCCGTTCTGTCGATGCTTTGGGAGCAATATAAAGAACTTAAAGCAAAACTCATCGCATTCGAAAAAGAGAAAAATGCTTTAACCCGTCAGATAGAGCCGTGCCAACGATTAATGGGCATTGAAGGGGTTGGTGAAACAACTGCTGCGATGCTCTATACAACTCTTGGTGATGGAAAGCAGTTCAAGAATGGAAGACAAGCTTCAGCATTTGTTGGTCTTACACCTAAACAGCACAGTTCAGGAGGCAAAGTTTTTATGATTGGGATCGATAAATGCGGTGGTGTGAAGGAGCTACGCTCGCTTCTTTATCTTGGCGCAATGTCATACGTTGGGCGACTACCCGAAAAACCGAAGACTCAGAAGGACGCTTGGTTGAGGAGCATCATAGATCGTATCGGCTTCAAGAAGGCCTGCATTGCACTGGCTAACAAAGTGGTACGTACTGCGTGGGCAATGCTTCGGTATGAGACTGAATATAAACCAGTATTACTCACTCATTAATCACTACCAAATTTTTAAATTTTACAAAATGATGATGCATAAAAGGTAAGACCAACCTACTGAGAACCTGGCCATTCTGTCATGCTGTAAAAAGCTGCTAGCGCGATAAGGACAGTAGGTGCGCAAAACATCAAAGGCTAGAGGGTAGCTCCTTCAATAAGAAGCCGAATATACGACCGCATCTTAACTTTTATTGCCAAAATCACTTTGTAAATACGTGGATTCCATATACATAAAGGGGCAGATCTGCGTTACGATGTTCTACCCGTCAGCTGTTATTACGTAAACAGCAAAATGAGAATAACGTTTACTGTCGAAAAGCCGCTTAGTAAAGCTTCCTGACCTGCTGGTCTATCTGTCAATTTCACCGTGAAATCCTACACCAAAATCCACCTTAAACTACTGTTTTATAAAGGTTAATTTCAGTTGCAAAAGTTGTCGTTTTTTTCGAAAAAGTATTCCGAACTAAAGGGGCTCAATATCTGCCACTATTGATCGCTGGTAGCGCGTAATTGAGCTACTTTTTGTGGTTATGGTCGTGTCTGTGCTTTAGCTAAGGCTACCCCTTTGTGCTCCATGCGTAAATCAATGTTTTATAGGGGCTTTATGGGAAAAGCAAGTTCATTTCGCAGGTTGCGATTCGCACACTGCGAAATGAGCGTCTAACTCGAAAATGGGCAAATTAACGGATTAGTAAGCTTTAATGAACAAACTGACGGAACACAAATAAGCCTCGCATTAGCGAGGCTTGAAGGTGTTCATTTGTAGTATTGGTGACGTCTTTTCGAGTTATGCTTCCAACACTTAGCAACGTCATATACGTGTGCAGGGTAATCATCCCACGGGTTAGCCAGTGATTTTCCTCTAGCTGCTCGCAGTTTGATGGGGTATTCACGACACTCAACTTTGTGGAGGAAATAGTAGCTCTTCTCCTGCTTGGTTGAAAAATGCTTGTGAGTTCCACTGCGTACGCTAGGGTACACATCCCATAGATAATCCCCTTGCGCTTTGACATAACTTCGGTACTGTCGCTTTAGTTTTTTCATTTACCCTCCAGGTTTACATTACCTAGAAGGGGTCCTCTGCAAAGTAGTTCATTCGTCCACCATGGTTTGCTCTTTACCCAAGTCTAGCAAATTCTGGTTAGGGCCTAAAATTATTGCCAATAGCTTATCAAGCAAACCATTAGTCTTAAAACACTTCGGGGCAGAAGTAAGCTTGCCACATACAGTTCTTAGCTTTAAACTAACGTTGAGAGCCTCGGGTATCCCTGCTTTTTCTTGGAGATACTATTTACTGTCTGGCCAGAAGTAATTGTATCGAATTGAACTTGGCTTAATTGCAAAGCAGACCACCGAGGACATATGATAAGTCTAGGTGCTTTCCCTTCCATATACTTTGGTGATAAAACACCCGACGCTGCACACAGAATGTGTTCCCTCTTCGATTTGAATGACAAACATTCTGTAGCTGTTTACAAAGCCATAGGCATTGCCTGTGGCTTTGTCGTATCTGGGACTAAAAAAACTGGTGCAGCAGGCTTACACAAATTAATCTATTGATAGTTTCTTATGCTCTAAACACGTTTAGGGGCAAAGGTGAGTCAGCCCAGATCTGGCTGACTCGAAGATATACAGAGTGGAGCTAGCAATAACAGCTAGCTCAATGGAATAGGGAGTTGCTGTAACAGACTAAAGTACCCCCATATCACAAGTATGATTTTAGCGAAAAAACATAGCCACGTTGGTACATGCCACCATGAACTAATTTCGAAATCATCAGCTTCAATCTTTACATCATCTTTATTATATAATCGCTTTAGCTCTATTTGTTTCTTTATATCAAGTACTTTTGAAGAAATAGCTCCTAATATATATTGCATTAGGTCAGCAGAAAGTGATGCTACGAAAATCCAAAGGGCACCATTTTGAATAGCCACATCACTATCTTCTTTAACTATGATCCAAATTACCGCTATGCCCGCTAGTGCCATCTGCCGATTTACAGAGCTAGCCCCCCCTGTGTAAGAATCAACTTCTGCTCTAATGTCGCTCAATTTCATATTTTAACAACCTTTAGGCACTTTTGATTTTGGCCCCCCGCTACGCGTATCCTTTTTCATAGTTGAGCCGCAAGGAGAGACTATGCGATACCTTTGACCATGCACCTCTCGAACTAGAATACCTCTCCTAGCATACCAACGCTTAACTGTGGTTTTTGAAGAAACTAAAACCTCAATAGCATCAACCTTAGTTTCCGCATTCCCTCGCACTCTAATACGTTGTGCCTTTTTTTCAGCTCTCGCTAACTTTGCTTTCTGCGCTTTTTGTTTATTGGTTTCTTTATCCAAAACATACTCCCTTATTGAAACCTACCAACTACTGTAGTGAAGTCACGAACTCTAACTTGCACTATACATAAATGCATACCCAACCAAGAGCATAATGATTAATTAGAAAAAGTAGGTCAAATGCTCATCTGTAAAGTGTGATGATAAAGTGCGCTAGCTTGAAAAGGGGCATAACTGTTTTAGCTGGCAGTTTCGCTCCATTTCAATTCTTTGATTAAATCAGTTGTTGTACCTAATGAGTAAGTGAATATTCATTCATGAGGGGGAGTTGGCTGAATACGTCAGATTGAGTGGATAACATAGCAACTTGCTCGACTAAATAGAAAAATGAATGACCTATCTTTCCGCTAGCATCTGAAGCGATGCGCTCCACTAACTCGGACAACACTCATAACATTCAAAGCCTCACATTGACAATATTTATTACTCAAACTCGATATTAGGAAAATGCCGGAGTTTGAGCGCAAGGTGCTTGATTCATTACGAGAGCCACTAGAGTCGGGCGAGATCATTATCTCCCGTGCTGCGGGCAAGACTCGTTTTCCTGCGCGTTTTCAATTGGTCGGTGCACTTAACCCAAGTCCAACGGGTTATTACGAAGGTAACCAGGCGCGCGCCAACCCACAGATCATTCTGCGTTACCTCAATCGCTTATCTGGGCCCTTGCTGGATAGGTTCGATATGTCATTGGAGATACCTCTGTTGCCAAAAGGAATGTTGGCCGAAGGCGGTGATCGCGGTGAAACCACTCAAGTAGTTAAGCAAAGGGTTAGGCAGGCGCGAGAGTTAATGCTATCTCGCAACCATAAATCGAATGCACTGTTAGGTAGCCGAGAAATTGAGAAGTATTGCCCACTGCGACGCGAAGATGCAGAGTTTCTTGAGACAGCACTACATCGCTTGGGTTTATCGATTCGTGCTTATCATCGAATTATTAAGGTGGCACGAACCATTGCCGACCTTGACGGTAACGAGCAGATCGAAAAGAAACATCTATCAGAAGCGCTAGGCTATCGCGCGATGGATCGCTTGCTGAAACAACTCACGGCTCAAGCTGTCTAGCAAGCAGAAAAAGCCTGCTTAGATGCAGGCTTTCGTTGGATTGCAGTTCATACTCGCTAAGGTTAGAACTTGTAGTTCAAGCCAACTGAAACGATATATTGAGACTCGTCGTAGAAGGTAATGTTCGAGTCGCTGGTGCCGTAGCCTGCCAGTGAAATAAACGACCAGTTTTCCCAATCCATGAATTGATCATACTCATAGGCGGCGAATAGGTTGATATTGTCGTCGCTGCGTTTCTTGTCGTAGATCGGGTTGCTCGCATCGTAAGAGCGTTGGCTGTAACCCGCTGTTAGTGCGTACTGGTGACGCCCCATGCCACCAAACAAGCTTACCTCACCACCGAATTGGTCGTAAGATTCAGCTTTACCATCAGCATCACGTGTTTGATAGATGACGGATGGAATAAGCATCATGGTACGACTGAGTGGCAGGCGATATTGACCTTTCAAGTAGAGAGTATTGGCATCTCGTTTGAGCTCTTGATCTTGAATATCATCCTTGTCGACATCTTTGGTCGCATAGGCCATGTCTAGCGAGAAAGCTGAGCCCGCAATGTTGCTTAGCTTCAAACGAAACGCATTGCCAGTTTCATCGGTCTTGGTGCGAGCTGATGTGGTGTTGTATGGATCAGCCCAAGTTTCACCAGACATAATGGTTGGCAGCAGTGAAGCGTCGATCACCATGCCTGACTCAAGTTGGTATTTGTAACCGACTTCGAGAACTACAGTACCTGTTGCTACATCATCTCGCGCGGTACCTGTGTATACCTGATGGTTTAGCTTTTCACCAAAGGTATAAGCAACACTACCTAAAGGAGCAACCAGAAAAGAGCTTTCCGAAGAAGCCTTCTGATCTGTGGATGAAAGATTGCTATCACCATCGGTATTAAAGTTCGAGGTGGAAGAGGTAACCCCGGTATTGAGAGAGATTTCACCACTGAAACCTTGTTGGTCTGCAAGCTTGGCAAAAGCGGGAGAAGCCGCAACGCTCAATGCCAAGAGAGTTATTTTTATTTTCATTCAAGGGCTCCTTGCCCACCGGTTCTTAGGACGGGTTATTAATAGCAGTAAAGCTTTAAACTTCCAGGTTAATTATTTATCAATAATGATTTTTGAACTAGCAAAAAAAAAGGAAGCCGAAGCTTCCTTTCATCAATGGCTTACTTCTTTAATAAGAAGTTCACGAGCTCGAAGTACTCATCAAGAGAGTTGATACCTTGAGCTTCTACTAGGTAGCGGTTGTTAACCACAACAGCGGGTACACCTGAAAGGCCGCTGTCTTTGAATGCTTTGTCGAAGCGACGAACCATAGAATCTACAGCAAAGCCGTTATACGCAGCATCGAATTTCTTCGCATCAACGCCTTCGTCTAGGAAGATTTGACGCAGTTCTTCTTCATCACGTGGTGGCTTGTTCATTGTGTGGATGCGGTTAAACATCACTGGCACCATTTTATCTTCAACTTTCAGTGCAATCATTGTCGCGTAAGCTTTGCTCATTGGCAGACCCATGTTGCCACCCATGAATGAAACATGGTTCTTCTGTAGCTTAGCGTCTTTAGGTAGCTGTTGTTTTAGCTGCTGGATGATTGGCTCAAAGCTATTACAGTGTGGGCAGTAAAAAGAGAAGAACTCTGTCACCATTGGTTTTTTTGATGCTTCTAGGTCGAGAACTTTGTAGTGTTCACCTTCGTTAAATTTCGCAGCGTGAGCGGTAAGGCTCAACATGATCAATGAGAAAAATGCGAATAGCTTTTTCATTTATCCAATCTCCATTATGTTTGAATTTTTATCTAGTTGTATGTTGCGATTGCTGTTACCACTGAGGCATTAACGAAAGTGGTGGCTCTTGCAGGGTAGCAATTTGCTCTTTACAAGCAAGTACTTGTTGCTCCCAATATTTCGGATCATTAAACCACGGGAAGGCCAGAGGAAACGCAGGATCGTGCCATCGTTTCGCCAACCATGCCATGTAATGCACCATACGTAGACCGCGTAGTGGTTCGATTAGTTTCAGTTGTGCGGTATTAAAATCGCAAAACTCTTGGTAACTCTCTAGCAAAATATCCAGTTGCATCAGCTTATCTTGGCGCTCGCCATTGAGCAGCATCCACAGATCTTGTATCGCAGGGCCGTTACGTGCGTCATCAAGATCGACGAACATTGGCCCATCGCGCCACAAAATATTGCCAGGGTGGCAGTCACCGTGCAGGCGGATATTCTCAATGTTGCTCGGCCACTGGCTCTCTAGCTCTTTGATCAGAAGGTCAACGTCATTGAAGAAGGCATTTTCTAGGTGCGTCGGGATAAACTGAGAGTTCTCTAGAATCTTACGTGGCTGATAAAGGTATTCATCTAAGCTGATGGTCGGGCGATGCTGGAATGTTCTTCCCGCGCTGGCTTTATGAATACGACCAAGAAAGCGTCCTACGCCTTCCAATTGATCTAGATTGTCAACTTCATACTGTCTGCCGCCAACACTTTCAAATAGTGCAAATAGGTAGCCTTGGTATTCATGTAAGGTTGCACCGTTGATTCGCATTGGAGGAGCAACAGGCATCTCTTGCTCGATAAGCTCGAGTGCGAAGTCATGCTCTTCTTGGATCTGTGCCTTGTTCCAGCGTTGCGGACGATAAAACTTAACGACGTAGCGCTTACGGTCTTCATCGGTGAATTGATACACCCGGTTTTCGTAGCTGTTGAGAGCGAGAAGCCCGGATTCAGCACGAACTCCAATGCTCTCCAGTGCGTACCACATGAAGTCAGGAGTCAGGTTATCAAAGTTAAAGGCTTGCATCGTCATAGAATAAAAAAGGCTCATTACTGAGCCTTTTTCCATTTATTGGGTTGTTATACCAAGCACTACGGTGCGGGTATCAGAGCTTCTTGATAAAGCGGCTTTCGACTTCCATCGTAAACTCTTCATTATCCGAGAGTATAAACTGAATTGTCGAAACTGGTGAGCTCAGTTTTTCTGGGTCGGCGCCCAAACTGATAGGTAGGTTCAAAACCTCGCCTGGATCGACAGTAATCGTCTGTTTACCATACCAGATAGAATCGGGCAGTCCGCTAACATCGAGTTTGTACTCTTGCTCTTGTTGAGTCTTGTTGATCACTTTCAAGGTGTAGGTGTTTTCAACCAACCCTTGGTTATTGACTCTAAACAGTTGGTTTCGGTCACGCAGAACACTTAGGCCGGCAGGATCAACGCTCGCGATTTGGGCGAAGAACAAGCCCAGCATCACGATCAAGATAGCGCCATAGCCCAACAGCTTGGGACGCATTACCTTGGTCGAGTGACCTTCAAGTCTGTGCTCGGTGGTGTAATTGATCAGGCCTTTCTCATAGCCCATACGCTCCATCGTGTTGTCACAGGCATCAATACACGCGCCGCAGTTAATACACTCGTATTGCAGGCCGTCACGGATATCGATACCCGTAGGGCACACTTGTACACACAGATTACAGTCAATACAGTCGCCTAGACCAAGCTCTTTTGGATCGGCTTTACGAGAGCGAGGGCCACGGCTTTCACCACGTTCTGTGTTGTAACCAACGATGAAGGTGTCTTTATCGAACATTGCCGACTGGAAACGCGCGTAAGGACACATGTGCAGACAAACAATTGAACGCATCCAACCCGCATTGGCATAAGTACATCCAGCAAAGAACAGTACCCAAAACACCGGCCAGAAAGACGAGTTAAAGGTAAAGAAGCCAACCACTAACTCTTTGATTGGGATGAAGTAACCAACAAAGGTTAAGCCCGTCGCAATGGCAATCGCCCACCACGCAATGTGTTTGAGGGTTTTTCTGAGGATTAAATTGCTCGTCAGTTTGCCCGAGTCTTGTTTTCTTCGCTTATTGGCAGCGCCTTCTAGCTTCTCTTCGAACCAGATATACATGAAGGTCCAGACGGTTTGTGGGCATAAATAGCCACACCAGACACGGCCTAAGAAGGTGGTTATGAAAAACAGGCCAAACGCGGCAATCATAAATAGGATCGCGAGTAGGGTCAGATCTTGCGGGTATAAGGTGGTGCCAAAGAAGTTGAACTGTTGGCTGCCGATATCGAGCAAGATCGCTTGACGTTCACCAAAGGGAATCCATGGGATAAGCGCAAAAAGTAAAAGTAAGAACCAACCGCCATAGCGACGCAGTTGTTGGAATTTACCTTTGCTTTCTCGAACATAGATTCGGTTACTTGGGTTAAATCGATCTCCATTACCTTTATGTGTTTTCGGGTTAAAGGTTTTAGGAGTCACATCTTTGATATCGATTTTATCCTGACTCATGGACTATCCTTTTTGTGGCTTATTTGCCCGGTTAAGTCGGGCATGACGACATTACTTGAAAGTATGGTTTAGAGAACCTGTTGAAATTGAGCTTGGTGCATTTGTTGTTATCGCACTCACTCTTATTATTTTAGAAGATTCTTATGGATGGCGATTATAGCGACAATCTTGTTCTCATTTCTTTAACGCTATCAACCTTTAACAACAAAAGTCATAACAGTTGTGACGAAAAAATAGCGAACAGAAACAAAAAAGCGACCTGGTGGTCGCTTTTTAAAATTGAGTGTTTTATCTATACGGCAATTGAGCTCTAAACTAACGGGCGACTAAAGAAGGCCACGTGCTTTTAGAATTGCGGTTTTGAAATCATCTTCTTGGTCTTTTTTCAGGCCCGGGATCATCTCATCTTTTTCGCTGTTGCGCATTTTTAGGTGATAGATAAGAACATCGTCAGTCAGTTCTTCAAGCTTGCCTTGGTAGCCCGCTTCTTTTGATAGCTTAATGATGAACTCTAATAGGTTAAGCTCTTGATCTTTCTGCCACTCAGGCTCCATCAGTTCAAGCAGTTCTTCAATGCGGTGACACTTCATACTTTATTTCTCCACAAATTTTATAATGATTTGTGGCTAAGGTATCAAATCGGGTAGGGAATACCAATGTGTAAACACATTTCAAGATGGGAGCGGGCAAGAAAAAAGCGCAGTAAAAACTGCGCTTTTTGTTAAGCGGCTTTAATCACTTTCGTTGTAGTCGGTGCTAATAAAGCAGTCTTCTCAACTAGAGTCATTGTAGGAGCCAATTTCTTAGCCGTTGGAGCAGCAACAAAGCCACTACGACGACGCATCGCACTACGGTTGGTGTGCGAGAACCTGACAGCTGTTGGGCGCATTAATTTACCTAACGGTCAGGCATATCCATTGCCAATCTAATGGCCTGATTTACCATGAGCTCCACCTCAATTGCTTGAAGCGTCACTCGTCTGGCTTTCGCCAATCCGAAGAATAAATCAGGATAATGATATGCATGCATATCAAGGCTTAGATTATCACTATCTAAGTTATCGATCGACGCCTGAGTGATAAATAGACGATATTAGAGCTAAAATAGTGTGAGCAGTATATTTGAGTTTGAACCTCTTTCAGGCTTAAGATGATGCTTTAAAGGAGGTGCATATGTCGTTCTTAAAGAAAACGTTAGCAAGTTTTGGAATTGGATCTGCCAAGGTGGATTCTGTATTGCAACAGGAAGTGCTTTATCCAGGCAAGAAGGCGAGCATTATTGTGCATGTCTATGGTGGCGCTCAGCCACAAGAGATCGACAATATCGATCTCAACTTGTGCTGTCGTTACGTCAAAGAAATTACTATGAATTCGCAAAGGCAAGAGGGCGGTCAAACACGTCGAATGCACCAGACATACTCGTTGGCCAAATGGAGCCTGCCGTATGCCTTTGTTATTCAGCCGGGTGAAACCCGTGATTTTGAATGTGAGTTTGATGTCCCGCTGAACACACCTGTCACGATTGGTGATTCAAAGGTGTGGCTAGAAACCGGGCTCGATATTGCGATGGCGATTGATCCATCGGATAAGGATATTTTAACGGTTCGCCCAGATGCACTTCTTGATGGTATTTTTAATGAACTAGAAGCTCAAGGTTTACGCATTCGCCAAGTTGAGTGCGAAGCAGTAGAGGGCTTTGAACTGCCATTTGTTCAAGAGTTTGAGTTTGTCCCTACCACTGGTCCATATCATGGCCGCTGGCGTGAACTGGAAGTGGTTGCTCATCGTGATGAAACCGAGCTTAAGTTGTGGTTTGAGATAGACCGTAATCGCGATGGTGCAAAAGGCATGTTGGCGAGCTTGTTAGGCATTGGCCAACTGCAGCGTCAATTGAGTGTGCCATTGGATACGTCACCACAAGATGCGGGCAAGATGGTACTTGAGTATCTAGACAACGCATCTTAGTTAGCTCTTTGGTTCTGTAGCTTTAGAGACCTTAGCTTCATCACACCGTTTAGGCGTTATTAATGTCATAAAAGATGTCATAAAAATTTAAGCTTACACGTGTAAGCTTAATGTGCAATACTAGGCAAATCGAACATTTACTCTAGTAGGATAATCATGTCTGCATCATCGGCGAGCGAATACAGTGACATCGAAGAACGCGCCAATGCGATAACCCATGGCTTGGGTGTTGTGCTTGGCGTGGTTGGTTTAATCCTGCTGCTGATTCGTGCGTTTGACCATCAAGCCGACATACTGACTATTGCGAGTATGGCGGTATATGGCAGCAGTATTATCCTACTCTTTCTCGCTTCCACGCTTTATCACTCGATCACCACAGAAAAGACCAAGCGATTACTGAAAACTCTCGATCACTGTGCGATCTACTTATTGATCGCGGGCAGTTACACGCCATTTTTATTGGTGAGTTTAAGAACACCATTGGCGATGGGTTTGATGGCAGTGATTTGGGGTATCGCGCTAGTCGGAATTATTATGAAGATTGCCTTCGTCTACCGATTTAAGCGTTTGTCATTGGTGACTTACTTGGCGATGGGTTGGTTATCGCTGATTGTGGTTTATCAACTGGCGATGAATATCGAGATGGGTGGTTTGGTGCTACTAGCACTCGGTGGCGTGATTTACTCGTTGGGTGTGATTTTCTATGTGGCAAAACGCATCCCTTACAATCATGCCATCTGGCATTTGTTTGTGTTGGCGGGCTGCGCTTGCCATTTCTTCGCTATTTATTTGTACGTGACTCCGGTTTAGCGAGCCAGTACCTCAGTAATCTCAGCTTTAATCTGATATTCAGGGTGTTGTTCTAGGTCGAGCTTGATGAGCTTGCCTTCTTCACCCGTCTTTGGTCGTAGGTATGTGTCGGCCATTCGTTTGATTGATTTCCACACAGCAACTTCTTCTTCTGCCAACAACTCACCTTCTGCAGTAAATACGCTGATGTTAAGTGATACCAAAATGACCGCTTGAGTGCCTTGGTTAGTGATGGCTGTCGGAATGATAAGCTCACCATCTTCATAGCGACTTGCACCCAGTACAACATCCACTCCTGACTGAGACAGCTGTAAGCTTGGCTTTTTACTATTAACCACAATCGTAGTGCCACGCGTGTTCGTTGCGACAGGTACGGCTACGACAGGGGCTGCTGCAATAGGCGCTTCGATCTCTGATGTTGTCGCTGCTGTTTCCGTTTGCTTCGGTGCCACGTATTGCCAAGTAAAATCATCTTTGAGTAACACTTGCTTGCCATCAGGCAGTGTGACCATTTGATCAGCAAAGGCAGAACTTACGAATACTGAGTTTGCGAGCAATGCGCTAGCGAGAAGTACGTATGATTTCATCTGTGTTTCCTTGATTTTGTGCTTGGTTAACGTCGCCAAAAGGCTGGGAAAAATAGAACAATGAGCGTCAATATCTCGAGTCGCCCCATCAGCATTCCTAAGCTTAGCAACCATTTAGCGGCGTCGGGCAGTGGAGCAAAGTTCCCGGTTGGACCGATAACGCTGCCCATACCAGGACCAACGTTGGCAACGGCTGTGATAGCGCCAGATATACTGGTCACGGGATCAAGCCCCATCGCGCTCAAGCCACCTGCAATTAAGATAATCGTAATAAAGAACATCAAACCAAATGCGACTAGTGAACGCACAATATCGTCATTCACCGGTCGCTGATTGTAGCGTTGAACAAACACGCCCGACGGGTGAATCAGTTTCATCATCTGCTTATGAAGCATGGTCATCGCGATCTGGAAGCGGAAGATCTTGATACCACCAGAGGTTGAACCTGAGCACGCGCCCGCCATCATTAAAAAGGCAAACAGCGTGGTAGGCAAAGCGCCCCACGCGGTGAAATCTTCTAAGCCAAAACCGGTTGTGGTTACGACTGACACAATGTTGAACATCGAAACACGCATCGCATCCATGACTGTGTAGCCATCTCTAACCACCAACCATGTCGATATCACGGCACTAGTGACCAAGAATAGATAGGTGAAACCTCTCACTTGCGCGTCTTTGTAGAGGATTGAGAGTTTTCTACCACGCAGTGCGCTAACAAACAGTAGGAACGGCAGACCACCAAGGAACATGAACAGGGTTCCTACCCAGTGAGCACTGTTAGAGAAGTGGTTCATTGAGCCATCTGATGTTGAGTAACCACCCGTAGACAGTGTTGTGAAGGCATGATTGATTGCGTCAAAGATACCCATGCCTGCAAACAGGTAGCTAATGATGCACAACCCAGTCAGAACCAGATAAACCGCCACGATGTTCTTGGCGACCGTTTTCGCTCGTGGGCTGCTTTTATCTGACCAATCGGATGATTCGGTTTGGAACAGGCGCATACCACCGACGTTGAGCATTGGCAGAACCGCTACCGCCATAACGATGAAGCCGATGCCACCTAACCATTGCAGTATAGAACGCCACAACAGAATACTTGGAGCCATGCTGTCTAAGCCGCTTAATACGGTTGAGCCTGTCGTGGTGATACCAGACATGGTTTCAAAATAGGCGTCAATGAAGCTGATGTGGTTGATGAAGACAAACGGCAGTGCAGCAAAGGCACTGGCTATCGTCCATACCAGAGAGGTGATCAGGAACATGTCCCGTACCCCAAGTCGGAACTTAGCTGAACGGCCTAAGCTCAAGCAGATGAACGCCACAATGTGCGTGATCACTACCGACTGACCAAACTCGAGGAAGCCACCGGTGCCTGTGAAAAAGGCAACCAATGTAGGGATGTACATGAAAAGGGCGAGTTTTGATAACACTAACCCTATCACTAATAATATCGGACGAAAGTTGACCATAGCTTAATAGACCATAGCTTTAATTGATTACAGCTTTGTGCCGGAGCGCCGTTCTCACAAAAGAAAGTTGCGATAAGAAGCTCACGAGAACAAGGCTATAAGAAGAACGGGCTCGGTTGGAATAGAGACTCAACATCCGGTACGTATTTCTTGTCCACTAGGAACATCACTACGTGGTCATCCTGTTCGATTACGGTTCTATCGTGCGCGATAAGTACTTCTTCTCCGCGAACAATCGCACCAATAGTGGTGCCCGGTGGTAACTTGATGTCGCCAATCGCTCGGCCAACCACTTTAGAGGTGGTTTCGTCACCGTGAGCAATCGCTTCGATCGCCTCTGCAGCGCCGCGACGTAGAGAGGATACGTTTACGATATCAGCACGACGAACGTGAGTAAGCAGCGCAGAAATGGTCGCTTGCTGTGGCGAGATAGCAATATCAATCACACCACCCTGAACAAGGTCTACGTAAGCACCACGCTGAATCAGTACCATTACCTTCTTGGCACCCATTCCCTTCGCCAGCATGGCTGACATGATGTTGGTTTCATCTTCATTGGTTAGGGCGATGAACACGTCCACTTGATCGATGTTCTCCTCGGTCAGCAGCTCTTGATCGGCGGCATCACCACAGAATACGATGGTGTTTTCTAATTCTTCAGACAGCTTCTCGGCGCGAGTGTAGCTGCGCTCGATAAGCTTGATACTGTAGCTCTGCTCAAGGCGTTTTGCCAAGCTTGCACCAATGTTACCACCACCGACAATCATGATGCGGCGGTACGGTTTCTCTAGGCGCTGTAGCTCACTCATTACTGAGCGGATGTGGTTACTCGCTGCGACGAAGAACACTTCATCATCGGCTTCAATGATGGTGGTGCCTTGTGGACGAATAGGGCGACCTTGACGGAAAATAGCGGCAACACGGGTATCAATGTGCGGCATGTGCTCACGCAAAGCAGACAATGCGTTACCAACCAGTGGACCACCGTAGTAGGCTTTTACTGCTACTAGGCTAACCTTCTGTTCAGCAAAGCTCACAACCTGCAGTGCGCCTGGGTATTGAATCAGGCGCTCGATGTAGCTGGTCACTAGCTCTTCGGGTGCGATCAGGTGATCGACTGGGATGGCACCTGATTTGAATAACGCTTCTTTCTCTTCTAGGTATTGAGGAGAGCGAATACGAGCAATTCGGTTCGGCGTATTGAAAAGAGAGAAAGCAACCTGACACGCAGCCATGTTGGTTTCATCCATGTTGGTTACGGCAACCAACATGTCGGCATCTTGCGCACCCGCTTCACGTAGTGTGTTTGGGTGGCTGGCATAACCGTTTACAACCCTAAGGTCGTACTTATCCTGAAGTTCACGAAGTCGGTCAGCATTACGGTCGACAATGGTGATGTCGTTGTTTTCACCAACCAGGTTTTCAGCAAGGGTACCGCCAACTTGTCCAGCACCTAGGATAATGATCTTCATAGCCTTTCTCTTTTCTTTACCGTGGTAATTCTAGTTATCTAACTTTATTTTGATAATGCACTAGAAAGAAACAGCGGCTAAGAAATAAATTCTTAGCCGCTGTTAGTTGTTATGCCTGTTTTACTAGAACTGCGTAGTAGAAGCCATCCATATCTTCTTCTCCAGGTAGTATTTGACGACCCGGATTTTCGATATCAGACCCAACCAACGTAGCGTTCTCAGTGCGTGCTAGGAATGCTTTCACTTGCAGCACGTTTTCTTGCGGCGTGATAGAACAAGTCGCATAAACCATGGTGCCGCCTTCTTTCAGCTGACGCCACATTGCATCCATAATCTCGCTTTGCAGTTCAGCCAGCGCATCAATGTCAGACGCACGACGTAGCCACTTGATGTCAGGGTGACGGCGAATGACGCCAGTCGCTGAACAAGGTGCATCAAGTAGGATACGGTCGAACTTATCACCCATCCACCACTCTTCTGGGTAGCGAGCATCACCACAAATTACGTCGGCACGCAGTTGTAGACGCTCAAGGTTATCGTAAACGCGGTCTAGGCGTTTAATGTCGCAGTCAATCGCAACCACTTCAGTGTCTTGAGTGTGCTCAAGAACGTGTGCCGTTTTACCACCTGGCGCAGCACAACAATCTAAGATCAGCTCACCATCTTTTGGTGTTAGGTAGTCAACCGAAAGCTGAGCGGCAGCGTCTTGCACTGATACCCAACCTCTGTCGAAGCCAGGAAGCAAAGTAACATCACAAGGTGCAGCTAATTTTATGGCATCGGCTGCTTCTGGGTGCAATGTGTATTCAATGTTTTCGTTTTTAAGTAGTTCAACATACTCGTCACGAGTGTGGTGTTGGCGGTTAACGCGCAGCCACATTGGTGCCTTACTGTTGTTTGCTTCAACCAGTTGCTCCCATTGATCTGGGTAGCTCTCTTGAAGCATTTTTAGAATCCAGCTTGGGTGGCCGTATTTGCCTGCATTGTGACTAACGGCTTTCTCGTCCAGTTCTTCTTGGTCACGTAGGTAGCTACGTAGCACAGCGTTGATCAAACCACTAAGGCTTGGACCACGCAGTGTTTTAGTGCCCTCAACCGTTTCAGCAACCGCGGCATGCGAAGGGATACGCATGAAGCTTAGTTGGTAAATGCCCACCAAGATTAGGTGGTGGAATACACGCTTTTTACCTTTAAGCGGGTTTTCCATCAGTTCGTTAGCGATTGACTCTAAACGAGGCAGGTAACGAAGTGCGCCGTAGCAAATCTCTTGCAGTAGAGCATGGTCTCGTGGACGGATCGTTTTTTGAGCCGCAGGGAGAGCGTGTGACAGAGAGTGGCCTTTATCGACAACTTGGAATAGGACATTTGCAGCAGCAGCGCGAACATTCATGAGGGGTACCGAATATTTATTTGAATACATGAGGGCATCTCTGCCCTCGTAAAGGTTTTCTAAGCTGCGTAATTAGCAGCTTTAAAAGCGGATTAAGAAAGTTGTGTACCAACTTCAAACCAGCTTGCACGTGAGTTCAAGATATCCTGAACTGACATGGCTTTTTTACCTGGAACTTGCAGTTGTTCAAGAACAAGTACGCCTTGCCCTGTCGCAACATAGATACCAGTTTTATCCGCTTGCAGAATGGTACCTGCAGGCTTATCAGAAGTTTGCTCTGCCACACGGCTTTGCCATACTTTAATGCTGTTCTCAGCAGCTTCAAAGTGACTCATTGGCCATGGGTTGAAGGCACGAACGCAGCGCTCAATATGCGCAGCTTCATCACTCCAGTTGATACGCGCTTCTTCTTTGCTTAGCTTCTTCGCGTAGTTCGCAAGCTCATCGTCTTGCTTTTCTGCAACTGCTTTGCCAGAAGCGATGTCCGCTAGACATTCAACAAGCGCATCAGGGCCAAGGCCCGCTAATTTCTCGTACATAGATGCGCTAGTATCTGTCGCTTCGATAGGCAGCGTCGCGATACTTAGCATGTCGCCAGTATCTAGGCCGATATCCATCTGCATGATCGTCACGCCTGTCTCTTTATCACCCGCCCAAATAGAGCGTTGAATCGGAGCAGCACCACGCCAGCGCGGTAGGATAGAGCCATGTACGTTGATACAACCTAAGCGAGGCGTATCTAATACAACCTGCGGAAGCAATAAGCCGTAAGCGACAACAACCATGATGTCAGCGTTCAATTCAGCTAGCTCTTGCTTAGCCTCATCTGACTTGAAGTTTTCTGGTTGGTAAACCGGAATATTGTTTTCAAGTGCGATGTTTTTTACTGGGCTCGCAGTGAGTTTTTTACCGCGGCCTGCTGGGCGATCTGGCTGTGTGTAAACAGCAACAACTTCATGCTCCGAAGACAACAACGCCGCCAAGTGACGGGCGGCGAAATCCGGAGTACCTGCAAAGACAATTCTTAAAGACTGACTCAAGGTAGGCTTCCTTCTAATTTAGTAATAGCAGCGGTTATTAACCTTGTTTCTCGTTGAAACGTTTAATCTTCGCTAGCTTATCTTGGATACGTTTACGCTTTAGTGGCGATAGGTAATCAACAAACAACTTGCCTTCTAGGTGGTCAAGTTCGTGCTGAACACAGATAGCCAGAAGGTCGTCAGCGTCGAATGTGAATTCGTTGCCGTCACGGTCTAGTGCTTTAACCGTTACTTCTGCAGCGCGAGGTACTAGAGCTCGAGCGCCTGGTACAGATAGGCAGCCTTCTTCGATTCCATCTTCGCCGCGCTTCTCAGTAATTTCAGGGTTGATAAGCACCATTGGCTCATCACGTGTTTCTGAAATATCGATAACAACGATGCGTTGGTGGAAATCTACTTGCGTTGCCGCAAGGCCGATACCTTCTTCGTCGTACATGGTTTCAATCATGTCATCAACGAACTTTTGAATCTCTGGGGTAACTTCTTTTACCGGTTTCGCCACGGTACGTAGACGATCATCTGGTAATGTTAATACTTGTAATACAGACATATACACTCGAAATATTGAACTGTGCCGAAACAGCTTAAACCTTGTTGGCTCAATTCTAGACATTTTAGAGGTCAAATGACAGCATCCTGAAGGTAATTCTCCAATCAGATGTCATATATTCAGACCAAGGAACCTAGGTCATGCGTCATTTATTGCCTGCTTTATCTCTTATTTGTGCCTCGATTTCGTTCGCCGCTACGGCTGAAAATAGTGAGCAACCTTTAACCATTAAACAGGGCGCACCTGAGGCGTATATGGTGGTTAAGGGCGATACTTTGTGGGATATCTCTGCGATGTATCTCGATAGTCCATGGTTGTGGCCAAGGTTATGGCAGGTCAATCCAGAGATAGAAAACCCTCATCTCATTTATCCCGGAGATAAACTGTCTTTGGTTTGGATTAATGGCGAGCCTGTATTGAGCCTCAAGCCTGTTATCAAGCTTAGCCCTAAGATTCGTGTCTCTGAGAAGAAAGCAGTACCTACCGTCAATGAAGGGCTGGTTCTGCCTTATTTACAGTCTGATCGCTTGGTAGAGCAGCAAGATATCGAATCGGCGCAACGAGTATTAGGGACCAGTGATGGAAAGAGATTCTTATCTGGTGCAGACCGGTTATTCATATCAGGTAACCAACAGCATCAAAAGTGGGGTATCTACCGCGCCGTTGAAACCTACCAACGGCAGCAACCCCAAGCGAGTATTACCTCGTTGCGTTTGGTCGCCACTGCGCGCTTAAAAGAGGTAGATGCTGAGTTCAGTAGTTTACAGATAGACACTCAACTGCAAGAGGTACTGCTGAACGACCTGGTGCTACCAGAACTTGGTGTTGATCAGGTGAAGCTCTCTACCACGTTTTACCCTGCACCTAGTGCGGCGGGTCAGTTTGCTAATATCTTGGGTTCGTTAGATGGCAGCCAATACAGCGCGAAGAATCAGGTGGTAGTGATCAACAAAGGTTCACAGGATAACCTTCGCCAAGGCTCTATGTTTACCCTCAGCGAAAGCGGTGCAGTGGTGTTTGGTAAGCAAGGTGAATACAGCTATAAAGAGTCGGCGGCGAGCGATAAGGTGCAATTGCCAAGTACCTCGCTGGGTAGCTTGATGGTTATTCGTCCTTATGAGCATTTTAGCCTCGCGTTGATTACTCAGAGCTCTAAGCCTGTTAGTAATGATATTCTGGCGGTATCGCCTTTGGACCTTGCTTTGACGGAAGAGATTAAGGGTACCGAGTGAATGAGCAACAACTGAGTGCTTGGTTAACTCTAAGTTTTGTTCCGCAATTGGGTGGAAAGCGTCTTGCTCGCCTGCTGAGTATCGATTCCCCTTCGAACATTGTTGGCTACTCAAGCCAGCAGCTGCAAGTGATGGGTTTATCAGGCAAACAAATTTCTTATCTAAGAGAGCAAGCCCCAAGAGAAGTGGAGGCTTGCCTAGCGTGGCAAGCAAGACAACCCAATCATCACATCATTACCCCGAATTGCTCGCATTATCCCAAACTGCTGAATGAGACCGCCTCTGCGCCGAGTGTGCTTTTCGTTAAAGGTCACGTTGAAAAACTGATTGAGCCTCAAATCGCAATGGTCGGCAGCCGTAATGCCAGCCTCGAAGGGCTGCAGACAGCGAAGTCCTTCGCCAAAGAGTTTGTCCAAAACGGTTTGATTGTCACCAGTGGATTAGCGTTGGGCATTGATGGTTATGCTCATGATGGTGCTCTAGATAAAGGAGGGGAGACTTTCGCGGTGTTGGGTTCAGGCTTGGACTCCATTTACCCTGCACGTCACCGAAATCTAGCGGATAGAATTTGTGAGAATGGCGCGCTGATCTCAGAGTTCCGTCCAAGCGCTAAACCTCGACCTGAACATTTCCCGCGGCGTAACCGTATTATAAGTGGGTTATCGCTCGGAACCTTGGTAGTTGAAGCGGCTGAGAAGAGTGGCTCTTTGATTACAGCTCGCTATGCCATGGAGCAAGGTCGAGAGGTGTTTGCGCTGCCTGGTTCAATTCATAGCCCAACCAGCCGAGGAGGTAATAGCTTAATTAAAGCTGGCGCATGTTTAGTGCAAAATGCTCAAGATGTTCTGATTGAAATAAAGAGTCTGTTAAACTGGTCTATAGATCAGCAGCCGAGCTTATTCGAACCTACGCCGAATGAGGGTGAAAATGAACAATTGCCATTTCCACAGCTGTTAGCTAACGTAGGATTAGAGGCGACACCCGTTGATATTTTGGCACAGAGAACCCATATACCTGTGCATGAAGTCATGATGCAGCTTTTAGAGCTTGAGCTCTCAGGGCATGTTGTTGCAGTTTCCGGTGGCTATATTCGAAAGGGGAGAGGCTAAGCTATGATGATGGACATACTGATGTACTTGTTTGAAACCTACATCCATAGCGATTCTGAATTGCAGGTGGATCAAGACGAACTTGAAGATGAACTTCTTCGAGCGGGGTTTCACCAAGATGATATTTATAAGGCTCTCCATTGGTTAGAAGACCTTGCAGCACTGCAAGATACCGATAACCAAGCGGCGATTACTATGTGCTCTAATACCTCGATGCGTGTTTACACAAGTAAAGAGATATCACGTATTAATATGGAGTGTCGTGGTTTCTTGTTGTTCCTTGAGCAGATCAACGTCCTCACGACAGAGATTCGTGAAATGGTGATTGATCGTGTCATGGGGTTAGAGACCAATGAATTTGAGTTGGATGATCTGAAGTGGATTATCTTAATGGTACTGTTCAATGTACCGGGTAATGAAAGTGCTTACACGCAAATGGAAGAGCTGTTGTACACCAAAGAGCAAGGTATCTTGCATTAATACAGGCTTATCATGAGTAGTAAGATTGATAATCAGCTTTTTTCAGCACATGAACATGCGTTAGAGCATGAACCATGTCCACAGTGTGGTGGGGAGCTTCAGCTTCGCCATGGTAAGCACGGCCCATTTTTAGGCTGTAAGCAGTATCCGAGCTGTGATTACATCAAGCCTCTTCATCAAAATGATGGTCATGTGGTGAAAGAGCTGGGCGTTCCGTGTCCAAAATGCCAAAACGAATTGGTATTAAGGCAAGGTCGCTTTGGGATGTTCATTGGCTGTAGCAGTTATCCAGAGTGTAATCACATCGAATCTTTGGACCAACCGAAAGAACAACCTGAAGAGCAGCCACTTGTTGCCTGCCCTGAGTGTGGTCGAGGCCACTTGGTTGAGCGTAAATCTCGCTATGGCAAAACCTTCTATGCGTGTGATAACTACCCTAAGTGTAAGTTCGCCGTTAATCAGCCACCTGTTATAGGTCGTTGTGAACAGTGCCAGTTCCCGTTGTTACTTGAGAAGAAAACAGCCAGTGGTACCAAGAAGCAATGCGCTGATCGCAAGTGTCACCACATTCAATCTCAATAAGTCGATATTATAGACAAAAAAAAACGGCGCTCTCTGAGCGCCGTTTTTGTATCCAATAAACTTTTTATATCAATAAGCCAATGTAGGCTTACTTCATCTGCTCAGCAAACTCATGCACAGCAGGGTAGGCTTGCTTATCAAGAATCTCAGCCAATGAGCACAACGCTCTTTGTAATTCTGCGTTGTAGTCAGCGCTCACGTTAATGTGACCCATCTTACGACCTGCACGCTTCTCTTTGCCATACCAATGAACATGACAACCACCTTGAGCCAGAATCGCTTCAGGTAGGGTATCTTCACCAAGAATGTTGATCATTGCGGTTGGACGAATCAGTTTAGTGCTGCCTAGTGGCATGCCACATACGGCACGTAGGTGGTTTTCAAACTGACAAGTCTCTGCGCCTTGTTGCGTCCAGTGACCAGAGTTATGAACTCGTGGTGCAATCTCATTAACTAGCAGTGAACCTTGAACATCAAAGAACTCAAGTGCAAGCACGCCAACGTAGTCCAAACGTTCTGCAACTGCGGTGAACATGGTTTTCGCTTGTTCTTGCAGTTCAATGTCGTCAATGGCTGTTGATAAGCTCAACACGCCATCGGTGTGAACATTCTCAGCCAGTGGATACACTTGAACCTCGCCATTGGTATCACGAGCACCAACCAGTGATACTTCGCGGTCAAACGGAACAAACTCTTCAGCCACAATCGCTTGGTTGTCGGTCGCGGTAATGCACTCAGCCATTTCTGCCCAAGTCGCGTCAACATTGTCTAATGTCTTTAAGCGCCATTGGCCCTTGCCGTCGTAGCCGCCAAGTGTGCTCTTCAACACCATTGGTAAGCCAACGTGAGCAATTGCAGCGTCAAAGTCTTCGCGAGAGTTAACCACGTAGTACTTAGCATTCTTCACGTTCGCTTCGTCTAACAGGGCTTTTTCAAGACGACGGTCACCGCCAGCTTTGATTGCTTCTGTTGTCGGTAAGAACTTACCGCTGCGCTCACACACCTCAAGTACATCGTGAGGAATATGTTCGAATTCAGCAGTAATGACGTCCGCACGCTCAATCGCATTTTCTAAGCCGTTACCTAGAATCGCTTGCGTTAATGGGTGAACAATATTTTTGCTGCCAACATCAAAAGCAGAAATTTCAATATTCAGCGGTGCCCCAGCTAGGGACATCATGCGAGCAAGTTGGCCCGCGCCTAACACAAGAACATGCATGGAAATTAGTCCTCTGCAGGGTTTGGATTAGCCAAAACCGTTTCTGTTTGCTCAGAACGGAATGCTTCTACTTTTGCCATTACTTCTTCATTGTGTGTACCAATGATTTGAGCCGCTAGGATGCCTGCATTGGCAGCGCCAGCTTCACCGATAGCCAAAGTACCTACCGCGATACCTTTTGGCATCTGCACGATAGAAAGCAGAGAGTCCATGCCTTTCAGTGCTTTAGACTGAACTGGAACACCCAGAACTGGTACGCTTGTGAAAGCAGCAGCCATGCCCGGAAGGTGCGCTGCACCGCCAGCACCAGCAATAATTACTTTAATACCGCGCTCTTTCGCACTGGTTGCGTAGTCTGCAAGCAACTGAGGTGTGCGGTGAGCAGAAACCACTTTTGTTTCGTACGCCACGCCAAACTGATCCAACATTTCTGCAGCTAGCTTCATTGTTGGCCAATCAGATTTAGAACCCATGATAATACCGACAGTCATCTCAAACTCCTTCAGGTACGATTTAATTAGTGATTAGATATTTTGCGCGCATTATACGGGTAAAATTACTTAAGGAAAACGTTTGCGTCAGTCTAAGTTGTTAATTGATACATTTTATAAACAAATAGCTTTAGTCACAGTGAATGATAATTTGTACACTTAGCGAGTTCGATAACTGACTTAATGAGGCAACCCGTGGATAACTTTCAACATACATTGCAGGCATTACAACAAGGTGAAGTCATTGCTTACCCGACCGAAGGCGTTTTTGGGGTTGGTTGTGATCCTGATAATCCACATGCCATCAAGAAATTACTCGAGTTAAAACAGCGTCCAGTTGAAAAGGGCTTGATCTTGATTGCTGCAAGTTACGAGCAGCTGCTTCCTTATATTGATGAAAGCCAGTTGACGGAAGAACAGTTGGTAACAGTGAAAGCGACATGGCCAGGTCCGGTCACTTGGATTATGCCAACCAGCAGCAAAGTTACTGACTGGGTCAGCGGCCAGTTTGATTCCATCGCGGTACGAGTGACGGATCACCCTTTGGTTCAAAGAATGTGTAATGAGTTCGGCAAGCCGTTAACCTCTACCAGTGCCAACCTGACTGGCGAGCCGCCTTGTATGACGACTGAAGAAGTTCAACAGCAACTGGGTCAACACTTAGTCGCGATTCTAGAAGGCCAAACGGGTGGCCGTGAGAAGCCAAGCGAAATTAGAGATGCAAAAACGTCGAAAATATTAAGACAGGGTTAAACCCTGCAAAGGAAGTAAGATGTCAGCAATTGATCAAGAAGCAGTAAAGCAGTTTTTACTGAGCCTACAAGATTCGATTTGCCAGCAGCTTGAGCAAGCTGATGGTGTAGCGTTGTTTGAAGAAGATGCATGGGAGCGAGAACCTGGCGATCGTCTAGGTGGCGGTGGTCGTACTCGCGTGATGACCAATGGTGCTTTATTTGAACAGGGTGGAGTTAACTTCTCTCACGTCGCTGGTAAAGCAATGCCTGCCTCTGCAACCGCTCACCGTCCTGAGTTAGCCGGACGTAAGTTTGAGGCGATGGGGGTTTCATTAGTTATCCACCCTAAAAACCCATATATCCCAACCTCACACGCGAACGTTCGATTCTTCATTGCGGAAAAAGAAGGGGAAGACCCGATTTGGTGGTTTGGTGGTGGTTTTGACTTAACGCCATTTTATCCTGTCGATGAAGATTGCCAATCTTGGCATCAAACTGCTAAAGATCTTTGTGCGCCGTTTGGTGATGATGTTTATCAAGAACACAAAGAGTGGTGTGATAAGTACTTCTATCTTCCTCACCGAGACGAAACACGTGGTGTTGGTGGTCTGTTCTTTGATGACTTAAATGAGTGGGGTTTCGATAAGAGCTTTGCTTATATGCAGGCTGTCGGTGAAGGTTTTGCTGCGGCGTACTTACCTATTGTCGAGCGTCGCAAAGATACACCTTATGGCGAACGTGAGCGTGACTTCCAACTATACCGTCGTGGCCGCTATGTTGAATTCAACCTAGTTTACGACCGTGGTACCTTATTTGGCCTGCAAAGCGGTGGGCGCACAGAGTCTATATTGATGTCGATGCCGCCGTTGGCTCGTTGGGAATATCGCTATGAACCGCAAGCGGGCTCACCAGAAGCTCTGCTTTATAGTGACTACCTCAAACCTCGAGTTTGGTAGTTCTTCCTTCCTTATAGGGATAGTGATAGGGTCATCTATATAGATGACCCTTTTTATTATTTCTGTTAGGTAAGGATATGACACAGCAAGTAGATCGTTATGCCGTTTTCGGTAATCCTATTGGGCAAAGCAAATCGCCATTCATTCACACATTATTTGCTCGCCAAACCAGCCAACAACTTACCTATACAGCATTACAGCCAGAGCACGGTCAATTTATCACTGCTGCCAAAACCTTTTTCAGCGAAGGTGGTCGAGGGTGCAATGTCACAGCGCCTTTTAAAGAAGATGCCTATCAGTTAGCCAATCGCCTAACTGAGAGAGCTGAACTAGCTGGTGCCGTAAATACCCTTAAGAAGTTAGATGATGGAGAGATCATTGGTGATAACACCGATGGTGAGGGCTTAGTTCAAGACCTGCTTCAACATCAAGTCACGCTAAAAGGAGCACGTGTTCTTCTTCTTGGCGCTGGTGGTGCTGCGAGAGGAGTGATTCAACCTCTTCTCGACCAAAAGCCACAACAGCTGGTGGTCGCTAATCGAACCAGCTCCAAGGCTGAACTTCTGGCTGAGATGTTTTCGTCGCATGGCAACATCAAGGGGATGGGGCTAAGTGATGTTAATGAAGGCTTTGATGTCATTATTAACTCTACCTCATCTGGTCTAAGCGGGCAGCTTCCTGAAGTGTCTGAGGTTATTTTCAATTCTACTAGCGCCGTTTATGACATGGTTTATGGATCTGGAACGACGGTATTCAATCAATGGGCATTAGATAATGGTGTTCATGCTGCTTATGATGGTTTGGGTATGCTAGTGGGGCAGGCAGCAGAAAGCTTTATGCTTTGGCGTGGTCTTCGTCCGGGAACAAAACAGATTTTAAGAGAATTACGTAAAAATCTAGAGATGTAATGGGGTGTTTATAAAAAATGAATCAATCAATTCTATTTCCTGATATCCAAGATTGGGATGAAGAGAGCCGAACAATCACGTTCCCAGCACAACAGTCGGGCGCATTGATTGAATGTGTCATGTCTATTGAGGAATTATCACGATTGGCAGGTAAAGATATAGAAGAAGGCGATCAAGCTTTAGTTATCTTTTCAGAGTTACGTTTCGATATTGAAGAGCTAGCGGAAGAGTTAATAGAAGAAGAGGAGTATGACTCCTCTAATCGGATTCAGATCAAAGCGCTTTAGACTGAAATTACAGAGTCTAGATAGTCATTTTTATTCTGAACGTAGTTGTCTGCAGACTTCTGTAGAAAGGCACGCTCTTTATCATTTAATGGGCGAGCTTGTTTTACTGGGCTTCCTACATAGAGGTAACCGCTTTCAAGTACCTTGTTTGGTGGCACTAAGCTACCAGCACCAATCATCACTTCTTTTTGGATAATCACGCCATCCAACACGATCGCTCCCATACCAACAAGTACACGATCCTCAATAGTGCAGCCATGCAGCATTACTTTATGCCCGATAGTGACATCATTACCTATTAAGAGAGGATAACCGTCAGGGTTTTCAGCATTCTTATGGGTGACGTGCAAGACACTACCATCTTGGATATTCGTTCTCTCTCCAATATGAATGTGGTTCACATCCCCTCGAGCTGCAACCAAAGGCCACACGCTAGAGTCGTTACCGATTTTGATATCACCAACCAGTACTGAACTGGTATCTATATAGACACCTTGCCCAATCTGAGGGGATATTCCTTTATAACTGCGTATTGAACTCATAAATCCTCCTTTATATAGGCACCTTAAGCCCTTAATTAAGAGGAATACTAGTGAAAATGGGGTGTTTTGAACAAAAAACGCTCGAACAATCAAAAAAGTAAGAAAAACTTCAAAAAGGGCTTGCCAGTGTGATCGAAATCTCTATAATGCCACCTCGCTGACACGGGGTGGCTTCGTAAGAAACCAAAACGAATCAGCAGGTCAAATTAGCCAAGCTAAGCGCTTGAAAAAAGTTT
>NZ_JBFRTQ010000027.1:0-62939 GCF_041474195.1 Vibrio sp. 10N.222.52.C3
GTAAAATAATAGGGCTCTTGAAAAATACTTATATATTTCAATGCATTAAACACTTGTAAAGCATTGCATTTCTAGATTTGACATGTGATCCAAGACGTGTTTTGAAACTAAATTTCGTAAGTGACTAGAAAGTTAGTTCCCCATCAATATATATTTAGCGGCAGAAAATATAATGCAATACATGGTTACATTTTCGCAGGGTGCTAACATATAGGCTACGGGGGTGTGCCGTTAGAACCCAATATAATTATTTTATCTTTATCAGGAGCATAAACATGTTTAAGAACCTTTTTGCTAGCCTGCAGAAAGTTGGTAAGTCTCTGATGCTTCCAGTATCAGTTTTACCAGTTGCGGGTATTTTGCTAGGTGTCGGTGCAGCAGATCTTCCTTTCATTCCAGAAATCGTTTCAAACTTAATGGAACAAGCTGGTGGTTCAGTATTCGGTCAAATGGCACTACTGTTCGCAGTAGGTGTTGCACTTGGCTTTACTAACAACGATGGTGTAGCGGGTCTAGCTGCTATCGTTGGTTACGGCATCATGACTGCTACACTTGGCGTAATGGCTGGTGTAATGGGCGTTGATAAAATCGATACTGGTGTACTAGGTGGTATCCTAGTCGGTGGTGTTGCTGCTTGGGCATTCAACCGTTTCTTCCGTATTCAACTACCAGAGTACCTTGGCTTCTTCGCTGGTAAGCGTGCTGTGCCAATCATCACAGGTTTCTCTGCGATTGGTCTAGCAATCCTACTATCTGTAGTATGGCCACCAGTTGGCGGCGCTATCTCTGCGTTCTCTGATTGGGCTGCTCACCAAAACCCACAAGTGGCGTTTGGTATCTACGGTATTGTTGAGCGTTCTCTAATTCCATTTGGTCTTCACCACGTTTGGAACGTACCTTTCTTCTTTGAAGCTGGTACTTGTGTAAACGCTGCTGGCGAAACTCAAAACGGTGTTCTTACTTGTTACTTAGTTGCTGATGACGCATCTCGTGCAGCGGGCAATGGCTTCGGTCAGCTAGCTGGTGGTTACATGTTCAAGATGTTCGGTCTACCTGCTGCTGCAATCGCGATTGCACACTCAGCTAAGCCTGAAAACCGCGCTAAAGTAATGGGCATCATGGCTTCTGCTGCGTTGACTTCATTCCTAACGGGTATCACTGAACCAATCGAATTCTCTTTCCTATTCGTTGCTCCAGTACTGTACGCAATCCACGCTCTACTAGCTGGTTCTGCATACGTTCTTGCGAACACTCTAGGTTTTGTACACGGTACATCTTTCTCACACGGTCTAATCGACTTCCTAGTTCTATCTGGCAACGCGTCTAAGATGGGCCTAATGGTTGTATGTGGTATTGCTTACGCTGCAATTTACTACATCGTATTCCGCACTGTGATTAAAGCTCTAGACCTTAAAACTCCAGGCCGTGAAGACGAGACTGAAGAAGAGTCAGTTGCGACTGGTTCTGAACTTGCTGGTGAGCTAGTTGCTGCATTCGGTGGCAAAGCGAACATCACTGGTCTTGACGCTTGTATTACTCGTCTACGTGTTGCAGTAGCTGATACAGCTCTTGTTGACCAAGACAAGCTGAAGAAACTAGGCGCTGCAGGTGTTGTAGTAGTAGCGGGTGGCGTACAAGCTATCTTCGGTACTAAGTCTGACAACCTTAAGACAGACATGGATGAGTGGATCCGTAACAACGGTTAATTCTCTGATTCAATAAATTGAAAGGAGGCCGAAAGGCCTCCTTTTTTGTTTTCTGCTCTATGAAAGATCTATTGTGCTTAATCTCCATTAACTCAGGTACTTATCATTCAACTCGATCATTTGATGGTCGTTCCCAAATTTTTCGTGTCTTTTATCTTTTACCCAGCGATGACACCTTTTGCTGAGATTCCAGTAGACTTCCGTTTTTTAAATACAGTCTGAGAATATTATGAAACATCGTTACTTGATCGGCCTTATGTGCTGCAGCGGAGCCTCGTTTGCTCAAGCTTCTGAAGCTCCAGCTTTGGAAGTTGGACTCGCCATTGACCAAGACCTGAGTGTCGTTGTGGAATTTGATCAGAAATACCGTGCTACGATTGGCAATGACGGCGCTGCCTTTGATTACATTTTGAAGCGTGGTCAGTTCGAGACTGAAGCTCCGTTGAGCTGGTACGTCGGTGCTGGTGCTTGGGCTGAATGGAATGACGACTTTGGCTTACGCTTGCCGTTAGGCGTGAAAGTGAATTTCTACGAAGGTTGGAATGCTTACGCTCAAGTTCACCCTGAACTCGATATGTATAAAGGTGTTGAGTTGCAAGTGGGCGGCGCTTTAGGTGTTACCTATAAGTTCTAACCTGAACTAAAACCGTTTTAATAATGAAAAAACCAGCATTTAGCTGGTTTTTTCGTTTGGGCCGATCTTATATTTTTGCTTCATTGAGCCGCTTAGAAAGTAAAACTCAGTCCGACATTGGCTTGGAATTGGTTCATCCAGTCGGTATCAAAGCGAATGATGCACTCTTGCCCGTTATTTGGGATATTACAAACACCGGAGGTATCGTTGTCGACAACCGTGCCTAACCAACGTACTTGTGTGTTCAACGCTAGTCGGTCACTAAATTTGTACTCTAAGCCACCAAAGATAGAAGTTGAGAATCCATACTTATCTTTTGCCCAGTCTACATCGACGTAAGAAGCACCCAGGCCTAGCCCTAGATAACCCGACAACACAGGCGAAGCAGGGTAGTAGATGCTGCTTTGAAGGTGCAGGTATTGGATGGAGGAGCTTAGGTTAAGCGTTTCTAATTCCGAGCTCTGATTGGAGTAGAAGAAGCCGATGCGTCCTTTTTCAAGTGGCGTTTCAATGGCAAAGGTGTAATTTTCAGAGCCTTTCATGTCATAGGTTTTACCGTCTTGGTCTTCGACACTGCCACCGCCGGTATAACCTACCATAGGTGTAATGATGATCTCCGGCGAAGCATACGCGCTTGAAACGGAGAGAAGCGTAATCAGTGCCATCATATTTGCTTTGTTATTCATGAGTATATCCTTATCCATACACTTACTAATTGTGATGGTTACATCAATATTGTGCGACTAATTTCGACGATTCTTGAAGATACTTCACACACCTGATAGTACTTAAATAGAGACTCGACAAATTAATAATAAACCAGAGGTGTCTATGGACCATAATCTGAAAAATGCCCTACAAATTACCGTGTTTATCTACATGATCATTCTTTCATTTGGCTTTATTGCGATTGGTAGTTAATACCATCTATTGCGAGGCTGAGTTTTGATACTCAGGGAATAATGAATAGTGGGATTATAACCAATATTGATACAGCAATAGACTTGGATTATTACGCTAAGTTTATTGCTGGAAAAACAGCACTGGTCGCTCAAGGTGGCGGACAGAGAAGTATTTTTACTTCTGGAGTGCTGGATGCCTTTCTTCTCTCAAATTTTGACCCCTTCGACGAATTTTTTGGTACCTCAGCAGGTGCTCTCAACTTATGTGCTTATCTGTGCCGTGATAAAGGCCTTGGACGTTCTTTTGTTCTCGACCTCACAACCTCACCAGAGTTCTTCAATCTCTTTTCCTATATACGACACAGAAAGAACCTAGGATTAGAATGGGCGCTAGAACAAATCATGGCTTACCCATATAAGCTCGATCTGGATTTAGGGCGACAAACGCTAGGCGATCGCCACTTCTATGCGGCTGTAACGGATTCCAAAGACTTACGAGACCACTACTTCCCATTATTGGGCGAAGATTGGTACAAGGTGATGATTGCGACCTGTGCTATTCCTCGCTTGTACAATGACGAAGTCTTTATTGGTGACAGTGCTTATGTGGACGGTGGTGTATCGGCGTGTATCCCAGTTCAGGAAGCCTGGCGAAGACAAGCTCGTTCTATTGTGGTGATTCGTACTGAGCCAGTGGTGGAGGAAGGTAATACCCATTTGGTTGAAGCACCAGTTAAGGGATCTTCAGTCAAAGCGCCTAAACCTATATCTGCAGAAGAACTGGAGTGGTTCCGCGAATCTTTCGACAGTGTTCAAGGCCATTGGCAACAGAAAGTGGAACAGTGGAAAACCGACTGGACCTCTTTCTTCCAACAACAAATTATGCGCTCAAAAGAGCAGAAGCGTGACCGTGGGCATTTAGACCTGCTGAACGGTGGTCGCTGGCTATTTGGTGCAGATGATATTTATCGCTTAAGTCATTTAATCGGAGATAAGTTTGATTCAGGGTTGGCTGACATGCTGATGGTGCATTATCAGACCTACTCATTGACTCAGGATTTTTTGAATTCGCCACCAGACGACGCGTTTGTGGTTCAGATAGCACCTAGTCAAACGCTTAAATCGAGCTCATTAATGAGTCATAAAGATGATTTACTGCATGATTACGAATTGGGTTTAGAAGCCGGTTACCGATTTGTGGAGACCTATACCTCAACGGAAAACGCTCGCAACTCGCATATGCCACAGTTAGCCACCATTGCTGCGGGTAACTAATTCCCGAAGTTGATGAGCTAGCATGCTGTGAGCTCGTTATGCTGTTTAAGCAGATTTTAGTGAGTCGTGTTCTGAAATGAAAAAGGGTTATTGAACTTGGTTCGATAACCCTTTTAAGTTTTTGAGATTAGGCGAATCGTTTCGCCTTAAGGTCAAATATTAGGTGACAGGCAAGATTCTCATACAGTTGGTTGACCCTGCTACATCCATAATGTCGCCTTGAGTGACGATCACTAGGTCACCAAACTTAAGGTGTCCTTTCTCTTTCAAGCAAGTGAGTGTAGATAGTGCAATGTCAAAGCTGTCTTCGGCTTCTGTCTCGAAGTAGATTGGTGTCACACCTCGGTATAAGGTACAGCGATTAAGCGTTCCTTCGTTACGAGACAGCGCGTAGATCGGCATGTCGGCACTCAGGCGAGACATCATCAGTGCGGTGCGGCCTGACTCGGTGAGAGTGACAACGCCTTTAATGCCTTCCATATGGTTTGCAGAGTAGATGGTCGCCATCGAAACGGTTTCTTCGGCAGTAACAAAGGTGCGGTCAATACGGTAATTGGATTGGTTATTAATGCCTGCCATTTTTTCCGCACCAATACAGACTTCAGCCATCGATTTTACGGTCTCGACTGGGTAGTCACCAGCTGCAGTTTCACCAGACAGCATCACAGCATCGGTGCCATCGAGTACGGCGTTGGCAACATCCATAACTTCGGCACGGGTTGGCATTGGCGCAGAAATCATTGATTCCATCATCTGAGTTGCGGTGATGACAGTTCGGTTAAGCGCTCTGGCACGGCGTATAAGCTGTTTTTGTACTCCGACTAACTCAGGGTCGCCAATTTCCACTCCGAGGTCACCACGAGCCACCATGACCACATCTGAGGCCATTATGATGTCATCCATGTTCTCAACTGTAGCTACTGTCTCTGCTCGCTCCACTTTTGCGACGAGGTGAGCTTCTAAGCCGGCTTCTCGTGCAAGCTGACGAGCATAGTGCATGTCTTCACCATTACGAGGGAAAGACACCGCTAGGTAATCCACTTTGATTTGTGCGGCGGTGACGATGTCGCGCTTGTCTTTTTCTGTTAGCGCTTCTGCGGAAAGGCCACCCCCTTTTTTGTTGATGCCTTTGTTATTTGAGAGTGGGCCGCCAATGATGACTTCGGTATGAACGCGACAGCCTTCCACTTTGGTTACTTTGAGTTGAACACGACCATCGTCAAGCAACAGTATATCGCCGGCGGATACGTCGTTAGGCAGTTCTTTGTAATCAAGGCCAACGGCTTCTTGATTGCCTTCACCTAAACCTAGGCTGCTATCGAGAGTGAACAGGTCGCCTACGGCAAGTTGGATTTTGCCATCTTTGAATGTCGACACACGAATCTTGGGACCTTGTAAGTCTCCGAGAATGGCGATTTGAGTACCGTGTCTTTTTGCTATTGCTCTGACTTTTTCTGCGCGTTGTATATGGTCGTCGCTGGTGCCGTGAGAGAAGTTCATACGAACAATATTGGCACCGGCTTTGATGATCTCTTCAAGCACGTTACCTTTATCAGTAGAAGGGCCTAGCGTTGTGACGATTTTCGTTTTTCTTAATTCGGCTGTCATGAATACTCCTAGAGTGAGGCCAAGTAATCTTTTAAAAGACTGAATTAAGTATATGCATTAATTGATAATTTATTGGGAGCTAGGAGGATATTTCTTGATTTGCCTTTAATTATTGAATTCAGGGCTCAAACGCGATGTTTTATTCTGAAAATTAAGTCGCAAATTATCGATGTGGGTGTTAATTTTCCTCGAACTATTTGACTCGATACACAAAGATTCATGTATATACGTGATACTGGTCACGGCGATATACCAAGTGACTTCACAATTACTTCGCAAAGTAAAAAAATTACCTCGTTGATGATTTCTGGAGCGTAAAATGTACATGGCTCAACCGGGCCATATTGATCATATCAAACAGGTCAATGCTGGTCGTGTATATAAACTAATTGACCTTAAAGGTCCTATTTCTCGTATCGATCTGTCCAAGCAAAGTGAGTTGGCTCCGGCGAGTATTACTAAAATTACCCGTGAACTCATTGAAGCTCACCTTATTCACGAAACGACGGTTCAAGAAGCCACGACTCGTGGGCGTCCTGCTGTCGGTCTGCAAACCAATAACGAAGGTTGGCAATTTTTGTCGATGCGTCTTGGTCGCGGATACTTGACGATCGCGCTCCATGAATTGGGCGGCGACGTGCTTATCGATACCAAGATTGATATCCATGAACGTGATCAAGACGATGTGCTTGCGCGTCTTCTCCATGAAATCGATGAGTTCTTCCAAACCTATGCCGAGCAACTCGACAGGGTGACGAGTATCGCTATCACACTGCCAGGTCTGGTGAATTCAGAGCAAGGTATTGTGTTGCAGATGCCGCACTATAACGTTGAAAACTTAGCGTTGGGGCCGGAGATCTACAAAGAAACCGGTTTGCCAGTTTTTATTGCCAATGATACCCGAGCGTGGGCATTAGCAGAAAAGCTGTTTGGTAACTCACAAGACAACGACAACTCTGTTCTTATCTCGATTCACCACGGTTTAGGTGCCGGGATCATTCTTGATGGTCGCGTTCTGCAAGGACGTCACGGTAACATCGGTGAGTTGGGGCATATCCAGATCGATAAAGAAGGCAAGCTTTGCCACTGTGGTAATCGAGGCTGTTTAGAAACGGTGGCGAGTTCTCAGGCAATCCGTGAGCAAGTCAAAGAGCGATTGGTAAATGGTGAAGAATCAACGCTAACGGTGTTTGAAGACGTCACTATTGAACAGATCTGTGCTGCCGCTGCTAATGGGGATCCGCTGGCTGTCGAAGTGATTGAACAGTTAGGCCGTTATCTAGGTTCTGCGATTGCGATTGTGATTAACCTGTTCAACCCAGAGAAAATCTTGGTGGGTGGTGTTATCAATCAGGCGAAGAGCGTGTTATACCCGGCGATTCAAAAGTGTATCGAAGAGCAGAGTCTATCGGTTTACCATAAAGACTTAGAGCTGGTGGAATCTCGTTTTTATAAGCAGGCAACCATGCCAGGTGCTGCGCTCATCAAGCAGGCCTTATACGATGGCCAACTGTTAATGAAAGTTATTGAAGGTTAACCCCTTTTTCTCGTCTTGTAGCCTTACCTTGAACCTTTCCATGTACTTAAGCTTTGTATAACATCATTTGTTGTACTTAGTTTAAGCATTCTGTGCATTGGCGCTTTGCTTTAACCTATTGAAGTAGGCTATTGTAGCCACAGTTATTATTTGTCACTAAGGTGTTGTATGTCTGGCGTTTTAAATTCGGTTGATCAGAGAACCAAACTGGTCGGTGAAAACCGTCTGGAACTCTTGTTATTCAGCTTAAATAGTCGTCAACTATTTGCGATTAACGTATTTAAAGTGAAAGAAGTCCTCAAAGTGCCAGTACTCACTCGCTTACCGGGCTCTCATCATCATATTACGGGTGTTGCGTCTTTACGTGGTGAATCGGTGCCTGTTATCGATTTACGCAGTGCCATTGGCTTTCCGCCATCTCGTGCGGAGTCTCAAGAGAGCAACCTGATTATTACGGAATACAACCGAACCGTACAAGGTTTCTTGGTTGGGCAAGTTCGTAATATCGTGAACACGACATGGACAGAAATCCAGCCGCCGCCAAAGACAACAGGCCGTGCAAACTACCTAACCGCTATTACGCATATTCAAGAAGAAGAGCAGCACAAGATCGTCGAGATCATCGATGTTGAGAAAGTGTTGGCTGAGATCATTGATTACGATGTCTCGATCTCTGAAGGCGTTTTAGATGAACAATTAGCTCAGGAGATGATAGGACGCAATGTGCTTATCGTTGATGACTCTTCAACAGCGCGTAACCAGATCAAAGGCACCTTGTCGCAGTTGGGTTTGAACATTATTGAGTGTTGTGATGGCTTAGAAGCACTGATCTTACTTAAGGGCTGGTGTGATGAAGGCAAAGACATCAATCAAGAAATATTGTTGATGATCACCGATGCTGAAATGCCTGAAATGGACGGCTACAAGCTGACACACGAAGTACGTACTGACCCAAGAATGCATGACCTATTCATCACGCTAAATACTTCATTAAGTGGAAGTTTTAATGAAGCTATGGTTGAGAAAGTAGGGTGTAACCGCTTTATTTCTAAGTTCCAGCCAGACCTCTTGGTTGAAGTGACTCAAGAGCGAATGCGTCAGATTTTATAATTAATGCTGCTGTACGGTTTGTTTTGAGTGACCTTATAGAAAACGCTTGCTAATATTCACGCAGCATATTTTTCTTAACGAAATATGCTCAACTACTAGCGTAATTTTTCACACACAATCTAAGGTAGTTCCTCTTAATGATATGGTTAACGTCTAAAGTCGTCATGACTTTGAGCTTATTACTGTATAGGGAATTTAAGAAAAGACGTACGGAAGCTGAAGTTGAGTCATAACTCAACAACTGGAATTGAAGGGAAGCGGATGCTTCCCTTTTTCGTTTTTCTTTCTCTCTTTTCTTTAGCCAATGATCGATTGAGAACAGTTGGTACTTCGCTAATGAAAATCCCGAGATTTGGTTTTCAAGCCAACAATTTCATCGGTAATATCGATAAGTTTTCCCGCGATAACATGCACGACTTCACCTTCTTTTTCTAATATCCCTTGTACTTTTAACGCCTTGGCTGTGAGATAAGCTTGCTGTTGAGCGCGTGCGGTTGCTCCCCATACCACGACATTAATATTGCCAGTGCTATCTTCCAGCGTAACAAAGGTGACACCTGCCGCGGTGCCGGGAGATTGTTTACCTGTGACTAATCCGACAACGGTGACCATAGATTTGTGTCTTTGCTGTATTAAATCTTTCATGTGTGTGAATCGACCTAATCGTCCTGCTTCTTCGAGCAAAGTGATGGGGTGCTTGTTCAATGAAATTCCGACACTGGTGAAGTCTTCGAGTAGATCTTGCATCTCGTTGGGCTTGTGCAGTACATGTTCGTCATGTCCTGCCTCAGCATCGTCATAGGCTTGGCTAAACAGAGGTAAATCCGACGCCGAGTCCATGATCGCCCAGCGAGTCTGGAAGCGGTCTCCAGAAACGTTATGTAGCGCATTGGCCGATGCCAGTAGCTCGATATCTTTCTTATTCATCGATAACTGTTTCACCTGACTAGGGTGGCGATAACCGGATGGTGGACGATTGGCGAGCACGCTTTGAATTCCATGCTCGCTGAATCCTTTGATTTGTCGCAGCCCTAAGCGAATCGCTAGACCATTCTGATGAGGGGCAACCGTGTGGTCGTTTTGAGAAGCGTTCACACATACCGGAAGTATCACCACATTGTGTCGTTGTGCGTCTTGTACTAACTGTGAAGGGCTATAAAACCCCATCGGTTGGCTATTCAACAGAGAAGCGTAGAAGCACTCTGGGTAGTAGCATTTCAACCAAGCGGAGCAATACGCTAACACCGCAAACGAAGCGGAGTGGCTTTCAGGAAAACCGTACTCGCCAAAGCCGCATATCTGTTTAAAGATCTGCTCAGCAAACTCTGTCTCATAGCCGCGCTTTTGCATTCCTTCGATGAGTTTGTTTTTAAACTTAAAGACGTTGCCATTTTTCTTCCAAGCGGCCATTGCCCGTCTGAGTTGATCTGCTTCTCCGCCTGTGAACCCTGCAGCGACCATCGCGAGTTTGATCACTTGCTCTTGGAATATCGGTACACCCAAGGTGCGCGACAGTACTGATTCCACATCTTTAGATGGATAACTGATTGGCTCAATGCCATCTCGACGCTTGAGAAACGGATGCACCATATCGCCCTGAATAGGACCTGGGCGTACGATAGCGATTTGAATCACCAAGTCGTAATAAGTCTTCGGTTTAAGCCTTGGCAGCATGCTCATTTGTGCGCGTGACTCAATTTGGAATATCCCGACTGTGTCTGCTCGTTGAATCATGCCGTAAACTTGAGGATCGTCCTTAAGGCGAGTGATCTCTGCAATGGTCAGTGATCGCCCGTGAATACGTTTGATCAGGTCGAAACATTTACGAATCGCAGAGAGCATACCCAACGCGAGCACATCAACTTTCAGCAGCCCCAAGGTTTCTAGATCGTCCTTATCCCATTGGATAATGGTTCGATCGTGCATTGCGGCATTCTCGACGGGAACCAGTTCATACAAAGGCCCTGAAGATATGACAAAGCCACCGACATGTTGAGATAAGTGACGTGGGAAGCCGATGATCTCATTCACCAAGTGGATAAACTGTTGTCCCTTCAAAGAATCAGGTTGTAGCCCCAATTGAGTGAGCTGAGCCTGCCAACCTAAGCTTTTGTCCCTACGGTTGGTGTTCTTGATGAAGTAGTCGAGCTGAGTTTCTTGTAGCCCCAATGCTTTACCGACATCTCTTACCGCACTTTTAAAGCGATAAGAGATGACCGTTGCGGCAAGTGCAGCCCGTTCTCTACCGTATTTTTGGTAGATGTATTGAATAACTTCTTCGCGGCGTTCATGTTCAAAATCGACATCAATATCAGGCGGCTCATCGCGCTCTTTACTGATGAAACGCTCAAACAGCACCGAGATCTGTCTTGGGTCGACAGAGGTGATTTCTAGACAGTAACAGACCACGGAATTGGCCGCTGAACCTCGACCTTGGTAAAGAATGCCTTGGCTTTTAGCAAACATCACGATGTCGTGGATAGTGAGAAAAAAGAAAGGGTAGTCAAGCTCGCCAATTAACCCCAATTCTTTCTCTATGATCTGTTGGATGTCGTTAGGTACACCTTGTGGGAAGCGAGCTCGTTTTCCCTTTTCGACCAACATGCGCAGATAACTCATGGGTGTTTCACCTTGAGGGATCAGCTCACTGGGATATTCGTAGCGCAAGCTATCTAAATCAAATTCACACAACTCGGAGATTCGGTTGCTCTCTTCTAGCCACTCAGCTTTGAAAATATGGGAGAGCTTATTGATACTTCGCAAACAACGCTCGGCATTAGCGAGTAAGTGACTGCCCACTTCGGTAATTGGCTTTTGATATTTTATCGCAGTAAGTGAGTGCTGCAAGGGTAAGCGATTCGCGTTGTGCATCAACACACCACCACAAGCTGTTATTGGCAGTTGATGATGTTGTGACAGCTCAACGCAGTAATCTGTGTACTGCTGGTCGGTTTGCTTTAGGTGTCTTTGTAAGCCAATCCACAACCGACCTGAATGATGCTGGGATAGCCATTGCCCCCAGTGCACGTCTTCATTTTTCTGTTGAGGAAGCCAAAGAATAAAGCAGTGTTTAGCCGACATGATATCCCACTCAGAGAGCTGATAATGTCCCTTGCTGCTACGACGTCTCGCGTTGGTAATTATACGGCACAGCTCGGCGTAGGCTTGTCTGTTTGGGCATATCAAGACCACTTGGCACTCTTCATTTAGCCAAAACATGCTCCCGACAATTTGCTTGAGTGATAGTTTATGTTGCTTGATCGCAGAGTGAACCTTAACGATGCCCGCGACTGAGCACTCATCAGTAACCGCGAGTGCTTTGTAACGTAAGAAGTCGGCCTGTAAAACAAGCTCTTCCGCATGCGAAGCTCCCTCTAGAAAGGAGTAATTGCTTTGACAGAAAAGCTCTGAGTATTGCTGAGACATAAAGTAATCTCACTTAACCATTGCGAGTGAACATGATTGAAAAGGGACGCTGAAATTGAATCAGTAGAACAGACTAGCTAAATAAGCCGTGCAAAAACCACTGCTTATCTGGCGTTCTAAATATCCAGAGCCACCGACCGTTTTCGCTGTGAGCAATAAAGTAGTCACGAATGACCTTCTCTCCGTCCCACCAGCCAGAGACAATGCGCTCTGGGCCTTGAGATAAGGTGACGCTTTCGGTTAAGGCTTCGGGCTCTGGCAGTAAAATACTGGGCCTGAGCCGCTGTTGAACGACGCTGAGAGCTATGGTTTGTTGCTCGCTCTCTGGGGGTGTTTGCCTTTTTGTCACAGACTTACTCAGTGTTGGGAGCGAATACTGATTGGCCTTTTCTGGCCTTGGGTCGTGCTGTATTTTTGGTGTTTGAATACAGGCTTGTCCAAGCTTTGCTTGCAGTAGTGAGAGCAAATCTAACGCGGCAAGTGTTCCGGTATTACCATCAAAAAGATCATGGTAGGCCATTTGGGGTTCTCCATGACGAACCAAGCTGAGGGTCAGTCCTTGAACCGGTGCGGTGAGCTTGAGTGACTCTAAGGTGAGATGAGTAAGGTTCGCCCATTTTTCAGCAAGGTAATCACCTTGTGCCGAATAAAAAGAGACAGGGTGATCGTCTTTATCTCTTAGGTGTAAAGTCAGAGTTAACTCGAAAGCCACTCGATCGCGTAGCTTCAAAAAACATTCGAGTTGATTCAGTAATTTCAGCAACGGCTTTTCGATAAATAGGATGTTTTCAATATCAAACAATAGCTCCAAATATTGCTGGAAATTCTCTGGTGGATGATAGAAATCAATCGGGTGCTTGAACTGGCCGTTAAGGCGACCGACATAATTCACCAAGTCGATATCAAAGCGGCGTGCGACCTCTTGCAAAGGCAGCTTTAATAAGTCTTCAACGGTATTGATACCGACACGGTTCAGGCGTTCCACTTGCTTGGTCGGTAGCTCACTGGAAATTAATGCTTGTTGATTGACCCAAGTTTTCATCTGCTCAATATTGTTTGTTGCTTGGTTGATCGCTTGCTTACCCAAAAGGATCGCAGAAAGCGGCGAATAACCCGTAGCGAAGCTGAACTGGATATTGAGCGTTTCTAAGTGGCTTTTGAGCTCATGCCAGTAGTTATCTAGCCCGTCGTAAAGTGACAGCATGTTAGAGGCTTTAATCAACAAACCATTAGGTGGCAATAACGCCATGTCGGAAGTGACCAGATACGCCCATTGAGCGATCTCTTTAAGCTTACTTTTCTCCAGTTCAATACTGTAAGGGTGGACGTGTAAGTTGTGGCACAAAGCTGCTGCAGACCCTAAGCCCATACCAAGCGAAATTCCCGATTGCAGCGCAGCTGGGTTTGCTTGCAGTACATGGTGATCTTTTTCATCCACGATGATAATAGGTTGTTCGCGTGAGTCTTCGCTCGAACCCAATTCATTAGAGTTAAACAAGGTATCCAACTGCAGAGATGGAAAGTGCAGATAAAGCCACAACATACGTTAGCCTTGCTTCGCAATAGGAAAAGCCAGCACAGTGTTACCAGACAAAGCGCGGTCTGAATTGTCTTCATAAACGACTTTCTCTGTGAGTAACGGCCAGTAGTGTGTCATGTCTAGAATAAAGCTGCCATACGACCAGCTGCCTTTTCTCTTAGTCACTTCAACCTTTAATCCCTGCGCGTGAGAAGAGAGTTTCATGCTTAAGGAAACGGGCAGGGATAATTGATTATGGCTGGTGGCTTTAAAGTGAAATTGCAGGCACTTACCGGTTTCGCTTGCTGCTTGTAGGCGTTTGGTTTGGTGAATTTCGAGATCGGTTCCCCATAACAATACAGAATGGCAAGCACCACTTTTGAGGCACTGCTCAGCTGCCCACAACGCATCGAGATCGCGTTGAGGCTGGATAACGAGAATGTTTTCTAATTCAATGCCTTGGCTGTTAAAAAACTCAGCACAGATCTTCCCTGGCGGGTTAATGAATATGGCCAGTTTTTGCGAGTTTTGTTGAGATAAATAGGGCGTCAGTAGGCGAAGCTCGCCGATCCCTTGTTGTGATTCAACTTCAATAACGCCGTGCGTCGGGAAGCCGCCATCAAGCTGTTTATCCAGTTGAGGATAGCCTGTTGAAGTGGTGCTTCCTTGCGTTGTTGATTGTAACCCTTTCCAGATTAGCTGGCGGTCTTGTAAGTTTTTTATTAGTTCATGCATAATTAAATACCTGTATATTTATACAGTATATTTAACAATGAAAAAGATGCAAAGCAAAATGACGAAAATTAGGGGAATAATACCAATCACAGTAAGTAAGTGATCATAAATAGCGCAGGAAAAATGCTTGAGAACAAGGCAGAAATTTTCGATAAGTAGTTATTCTACAATCAAAATTTCTAACGCCGTTATCGAGTGTTTTAACAAGCTAGGATGACCAGTTATTTACTACGATTGGTATCAGTGTTAGTTGATTGATTTAGATACAAAAAAAGCCGCTATGGAAGCGACTTTTTACTATTGGTCAATGATATCAAGTTACTTAGGTTGAGCATCGATACATTGGCCATTAATGTCTGTCACACTTGGGTTCATTAAGTGTAGGTACAGTGGGATGATGTCGAGTGGCGTTTTTAGCTTATTCGCATCTTCTCCTGGGTACGCTTTTGCACGCATACGTGTTTGAGTGCCGCCTGGATTGATTGCGTTAACACGGATGTTCGTGTCTTCAAGCTCGTCCGCTAGGATCTGCATCATACCTTCGGTAGCAAACTTAGAAATTGCGTAAGTGCCCCAGAATGCACGGCCAGAGTGACCAACCGTTGAAGAAGTAAATACGATACGACCTGCTTCTGCTTTTTTAAGTGCAGGTAGCAGAGCTTGAGTCATCAAGAACTCAGACTTCACATTGATCTGCATAACATCATCAAAGGTTTCTTCATCAATCTGCTCAAACGGGCTCAGAGTGCCAAGAACGCCAGCATTATGAAGTAGACCGTCTAAACGACCGAACTGTGATTGAATGGTTTCAGCCATATCAACGTAGTTCTGCTTTGTCGCACCTTTTAAATCCAATGGGATAATCGCAGGTTGTGGGTAACCAGCGCTTTCGATTTCATCGTAAATGAATTCAAGGTTTTTAACATTGCGGCCTAACAGAATGACAGTTGCACCATGTTGAGCGAAGCTTAGTGCTGCTTGGCGACCAATGCCAGCACCGGCACCTGTAACCAAAATTACTTTATCTTTGAGGGCATCTGTAGAGATTGGGTAATCCACTGTGCTTATCCTTCTTTCTTTTATTATGTTCGTCATTCCATTGATGTTTAATCACACAGATAACCGCAGGAATGATGAGAAATTCTTGGTAATCGTGACAAGATGGTTACAATACACTAATTCATACAATAGGGGATATGACATTGGAATTTTTGTTGGACTACGGCTTGTTTTTAGCCAAGATTGCGACCGTTGTAATCGCCATCATCGCAATTTTAGTGATTGCTAAATCTGTGGGTGGGAAATCAAGCGCGATTAAAGGTGAGCTGGAAATCACGAACCTATCTGAACATCATAAACAGACGATTGAACAACTAGAGCACCATCTACATGATGATGCTTTCATCAAAGCCCGTGATAAAGCAGAAAAGAAAGCGGAAAAAGAGAAAGTAAAATCACGCGGTAAAGAAGTGAAGAAAGCAGCGAAAGAGGGTGAGCTTGATAGTAAGCGTGAACCACATCTATTCGTTCTTGATTTTAACGGCAGCATTGATGCGAAAGAAGTGGCTTCATTACGTGAAGAGGTAACGGCGGTTCTGGCTGTGGCTCGTGAAGGTGATGAAGTATTGCTGAAACTTGAGTCTGGCGGTGGCATGGTTCACGGCTATGGTTTAGCATCTTCTCAACTTGATCGTATCAAAGCGGCAGGTTTGCCTCTGACTATCTCGGTAGACAAAGTGGCGGCAAGCGGCGGTTACATGATGGCATGTATCGCAGACAAAATTGTATCTGCACCGTTTGCTATTGTTGGCTCTATTGGTGTTATCGCTCAACTGCCAAACTTCAACAAACTACTTAAAAAGCACGATATTGAGTTCGAGCAGCTAACGGCGGGTGAGTACAAACGCACGCTTACTATGTTTGGTGAGAACAGCGATAAAGCACGTGAGAAGTTTAAAGAAGAGCTAGAAGAGACACATGGCCTATTCAAAGACTTCATCCGTGACCATCGTCCTGCGTTAGATCTTGAAAAAGTAGCAACGGGTGAACACTGGTTTGGTACACAAGCACATGAACTTGGACTGGTGGATGAGATCAGCACTTCTGATGACTTAGTCGTAGCGGCATGTAAGGACAAAACGGTTCTAGCGATCCACTACGTACAGAAGAAAAAGCTTTCAGACAAACTAGCGGGCGTGGCAGGTAAATCTGCAGACAGCGTGTTGATGAAGCTGATTGAACGCGGTCAAAAGCCGATTGTTTAAGCTTATTGAGTTCTAGTTCTAGTTCTAGGCTTGGTGCCTTACGTTCATTTACAGACGTTTGAGCCTTAAAAAGAAAGCGCATAAGTCATCAGACTTATGCGTTTTTTTATTGCTCCACTTCCGAGCGGGTGACCACTATGTTGTAGGGGGAGCGGAGTTTTATACCAAACACTGACTTACTGTGATTGATATTAAATCTTGGCTCCATAATCATTACGTTTTGGACAAGTAGTCAGAATCTCTCTATGACCCGTATCTTTGAGCTCTTCCAAAATCACATCAAAGCCCCACAAGCGATAGAGATGCTTCATCACTTCGTCGTAGCCTTTATCAAGCGGGATGCGGTCGTGAGGCACATATTGCAGTGTCATTGAGCGGTCACCACGAACATCGACATTAAACACCTGAATGTTTGGTTCAAGGTTACTTAGGTTGTATTGCGCCGCAAGCTTCTCACGAATCAGGCGATAGCCCGGATCATCATGAATAGCACTCACCTCAATGGTATTTTTACGGTCGTCGTCGAGTACAGAGAACAGCTTAAAGTCTCGAATGATTTTTGGAGAAAGGTATTGGCTGATGAAACTTTCATCTTTGAAGTTGTGCATCGCAAAGTGCACCGCTTCTAACCAATCACTTCCGGCTAACTCAGGGAACCACTCTCTATCTTCATCGGTTGGCTCTTCACAGATGCGTCGGATGTCTCTAAACATCGCAAAGCCAAGCGCATAAGGGTTTATTCCGCTGAAATAAGGGCTGTTGTAGGCGGGTTGTGCGACGACACTGGTATGGCTGTGTAGGAATTCTAAGATGAACTTATCACTCACCAAGCCTTCGTCGTAAAGGTGGTTAAGAATGGTGTAATGCCAGAAGGTTGCCCAGCCTTCGTTCATCACTTGAGTTTGTTTTTGAGGGTAGAAGTATTGGCTCACTTTGCGAACGATGCGAACACACTCTCGTTGCCAAGGTTCAAGCAGTGGTGCGTTCTTCTCGATAAAGTAGAGAATGTTTTCTTGAGGCTCGCTAGGAAAGCGGATCTTGGTCTCTTCTTCCTTACTTTTATTTTGAGGAACGGTTCGCCATAGCTCATTCACTTGAGATTGCAGATAAGCTTCGCGTTCTTCTTGTCTTGCTGTCTCTTCTGCAATGGAAATCTTCTCAGGGCGTTTGTATCGGTCTACGCCGTAATTCATCAGTGCGTGACAAGAATCAAGGAGCTGCTCGACTTCAGCAACACCATATTTCTCTTCACAACCACTGATGTACTTCTTAGCAAACAACAAGTAATCGATGATGGAACTGGCATCGGTCCATGTTTGGAACAGGTAGTTGCCTTTAAAGAAAGAGTTGTGGCCATAACAAGCGTGAGCCATTACCAGCGCCTGCATTGTGACCGTGTTCTCTTCCATCAGGTAAGCGATACAAGGATCGGAGTTGATTACGATTTCGTATGCCAAGCCCATTTGGCCATGCTTGTAGTTTTGCTCGGTTTGAATGAATTTCTTACCAAAAGACCAGTGGTTGTAATTGATAGGCATACCAATGCTCGAGTAGGCATCCATCATCTGTTCTGAAGTAATCACTTCAATCTGGTTTGGGTAAGTATCTAAACGGTAATGCTGCGCAACACGTTTGATTTCTACGTGGTATTTCTCCAAGAGGTTGAACGTCCAATCTGGACCATCAGGCAGCATCTTGTCGTTTTTCTTTTTTGCAGCTTTGTTTTTCTCTGCAACGTTTGATTTCGCTGTCATGGCAAACTCCCTTACGCTGTCTCTTTCTGGAACAGTTCTCTAAACACAGGAAAAATATCATCCACCGTTTTAATGTTTTTCATGGCGAAGTTGTCAAAGCTACTCTCGAGTTTTTCGTATTCGTGCCAAAGTGTTTGATGAGAGCGGCGTGTTATTTCGATGTAAGAGTAATATTGGCAAGTTGGCAGAAGCGTATTGACCAGTAACTCTTTACAGCGAGGAGAGTCATCAGCCCAGTTATCGCCATCAGAGGCTTGTGCTGCATAGATGTTCCACTCATTAGCAGGGTAGCGGTCTGCGACAATTTCCTTCATCAGTTTCAGTGCGCTTGAAACAATGGTGCCACCCGTTTCTTGTGAGTAGAAAAACTCATGTTCGTCGACCTCTTTAGCCTGAGTATGGTGACGAATAAACACAACATCGACGTTTTCGTAGGTGCGATTTAAGAACAGATACAGAAGAACATAAAAGCGCTTCGCAATATCTTTTGTGGCCTGATCCATAGAGCCCGATACATCCATTAGACAGAACATCACGGCTTGGCTAGATGGAATAGGGCGCTTCTCGTAGTTTTTAAAACGTAAGTCGAAGGTGTCAATGAACGGCACGCTTTCAATCTTTTTACGTAACTCGGCAATCTCTTCTTTGAGGCGACCTTCCTCAAAAGGTTGTGCCGGCTCCGTCATTTTAACTTGGTCAAGCTGTTCCATCAGTAGGTTAAGCTCGCGCTTTTTACCTGCTGTCATCGCGGTTCTACGAGCCAGAGATTGCTGTAGTGAACGAACGATAGCGATGTTGGATGGAATCCCCGCGCTTTGGTAACCAGAGCGGTGAGTTTTCCATTCGGTGATTTTGTTGACCTGATTTTTCTCTAGATTAGGTAGAGCTAAATCTTCAAAGAGAATATCAAGATACTCATCTTTTGAAATTTGGAAGGTAAATTCATCTTGGCCTTCGCCATCAGGGCTTGCGTCGCCTTGGCCTGAGCCACCACCTTGACCACCACCTTTAGGGCGTTCGATTTTATCGCCAGTGATGAACTGATCATTACCTGGGTGAACGCGCTCTCTTACGCCGCCTTGACCTTGGTGAAAGTTCGGCTCTTTGATGTCTTTATGGGGAATAGTGACGTCTTCACCTGTTTCTGTATTGGTGATTGAGCGTCGGTTAACTGCATCGGCCACAGATTCTTTGATTTGCTCTTTATGGCGTCGTAAGAAACGCTGTCTATTCACAGCACTCTTATTTTTGCCATTGAGCCTCCGATCGATAAATTGTGCCATAAGAACTCCCTCTCAGCTGATGTCGCGATCCTACTTTTTATTCGGGTATAAGAGTTATTGATTTACTAAGGTATAAAAGTTATTGGTTTATACGAGCTGCTCAGTTGAGCAGCTCAATACCGTTTAGTTATGAGGATTTACGAACTCTTAGGTACCACTCAGATAGCAGTCTCACTTGCTTCTCGGTGTAGCCTTTTTCCATCATACGAGCAACGAAGTCGTCATGTTTTTTCTGATCATCCGTTGAGGTCTTAGCATTGAACGAAATAACAGGAAGTAGCTCTTCTGTGTTAGAGAACATTTTCTTCTCAATCACAGTGCGCAGTTTCTCGTAGCTCGTCCACACTGGGTTTTGACCGTTATTGTTGGCTTTGGCACGAAGCACAAAGTTCACAATCTCATTTCGGAAGTCTTTAGGGTTACTGATACCGGCTGTCTTCTCGATTTTCTCTAGTTCACCATTCAGAGAAGCACGGTCAAATAGTTGGCCTGTTTCTGGGTCGCGGTACTCTTGGTCTTGAATCCAGAAATCTGCGTAGGTGACATAGCGGTCGAAGATATTCTGACCGTACTCAGAGTAAGACTCTAGATAAGCGGTTTGAATTTCTTTACCGATGAACTCTACGTAGCGTGGCACTAGGTATCCTTTCAAGAACTCTAGGTACTTCTCGGCGGTCTCTTGAGGGAACTGCTCCCGTTCGATTTGCTGCTCAATAACGTAGAACAGGTGCACTGGGTTCGCGGCCACTTCGGCTTGGTCGAAGTTAAACACACGAGACAGGATCTTAAAGGCGAAACGCGTTGATAGCCCAGACATGCCTTCGTCAACGCCAGCATAATCTCGGTACTCTTGGTAGCTCTTCGCTTTTGGATCGGTGTCTTTTAGAGTCTCACCATCGTAAACACGCATCTTAGAGAATAGAGATGAGTTTTCAGGCTCTTTTAGTCTAGAAAGAATGCTGAATTGCGATAGCAGATCGAGTGTGCTTGGTGAGCAAGGCGCTTGGGATAGCTCACTGTGCTCAAGCAGTTTCTTGTAGATCTTAACTTCTTCAGACACACGCAGACAGTAAGGGACTTTTACAATGTACACACGGTCGAGGAATGCTTCGTTGTTTTTGTTGTTACGGAAGGTCTGCCACTCAGATTCGTTCGAGTGAGCGAGAATCATACCGTCAAATGGCAGTGCAGAAAGCCCTTCGGTACCGTTGAAGTTACCTTCTTGTGTTGCCGTAAGTAGAGGGTGTAATACTTTGATTGGCGCTTTGAACATCTCCACGAATTCCATCACACCTTGGTTGGCTTTACAAAGCGCACCAGAGTAGCTGTAGGCATCAGGATCATCTTGAGAGAAGTGTTCAAGTTTACGAATATCAACTTTACCAACCAGAGACGAGATATCTTGGTTGTTTTCATCACCTGGCTCCGTTTTCGCGATCGCAACTTGATCGAGAATAGAAGGGCGCAGTTTGATGACTTTGAATTTGGAAATATCACCGCCAAAATCGTGCAGACGTTTTGCTGCCCACGGAGACATAATTGAGCGAAGATAGCGTTTCTCAATGCCATATTCATTCTTCAATAAGTCGCCGTCTTCGTTAACGTCGAATAGACAGAATGGGTGATCGTTTACTGGGCTTCGTTCACCGTCAGCAGACAATACATAGATTGGTAGTTTCTGCATCAGGGCTTTGAGTTTTTCAGCGAGAGAAGATTTACCACCGCCCACAGGGCCAAGTAGGTAAAGGATTTGTTTACGTTCTTCTAAACCTTGCGCAGCATGTTTTAAGTAAGAAACAATCTGTTCAATCGCATCTTCCATACCGTAGAAATCTTTAAATTCGCTGTAGCGTGAGATGACACGGTTCGAGAAAATACGACTCAGTTGAGGGTCTTGAGCAGTGTCAATAACCTCTGGTTCGCCAATGGCTAGTAATAAGCGCTCGGCAGCATTAGCGTAAGCACTTTTATCGTCTTTACACAGCCCTAAGAACTCCTGCAATGTCAGCTCTTCTTCCTTGGCTGCTTCATAACGTGATTGATAGTGGTCAAAGATACTCATAGTCACATTCCCCTTGTTAACCAGTCAAAACTGACGAGCGATTGAAAAATAGGCTCTCCCTACATTTTAAGGTTAGACCGCTTCCACAATTTTGCTTAACAATTATGTATTTATTTACAATTTTGCGTGTGAAAAACGTGGCGAGCGCAATAGGCAACTTGAGGCGCGTAGAATCAAATTATTTTACATTCGAGGGGATCTGGCCGTTTGTTTTGAGATTTTAGGTCGCTTAACAATACTCACAATGGATTTATGTGCATTAGATGTATAACTGGGCTCTATTGATTTTTTGGAATGGAGTACCATATAATGCGAGAAGTTATCAAAAATTGCTCAATAAATAGGTAGATGTAGTGAAGAATAATGGGTTCAAAATAGTGGCTATCTGCATGTTACGCCAAATGTTCGAGTAACTGGTGGCGTTCGTTATACCAACCTTGAAGGTGATATAGAGAATAGCCCAATACTTGAAAGTGGTATCAACATGGCCGCGAACGTTGGTGTTGCTTACGTTTTCTAGTTGCTTTGGTTTTTCTCTTTGTGTGCGAACATTAAAAAAGGGTTACTCATGATGAGTAACCCTTTTTCTTGAAACTTTTTAAAAGTTATCGCTGATCTATTAACGAATTAAGCGCTAAAGATTTGAGATAGCTCTGTCGCACATAGGTGGTACTGACGAGGGCAGTTGCGCCATGTTGTTAGCATGCGACGGTACTTCTCTAGCATTGGCATCTGGCTATTGAAGTGGTGATCGGCTTTGTCGAATTGAGGGTAAAGACCTTCAGAATCAACAAGGAAACGCACGTAGTGTACGATCTGCGCTTCAGAAGCGATATCAAAACCTAAGAACTGCAGGCGACGTTGGTCTACTTCAGCACGCTCTTGCTCTGCAAGCATTTTGTTCGACTCTTGCATTGCATGGTACATCTCCATGATGTCGATAATTTCGCGACATTCTGCTTCAGTCAAACAACCAAACTCTTTGTTAAGCTCACGCATTTGGAGTTCGTAACCACGTTCTACAATCGTTTGTAGACGTTGGTATTTAGCGGAGTTCTCAGGATCCATTTGAGACATTAGGTAGTATTGATTTGATAGAATTAGACGCTGAGCATTGGTCATTTCCATGGGAGGAGCCTCACTAAAAAACTAAATGTTGTATTCTTTTGTTGCAGTAAGAGTAACAGCATTCCTACGAGTGGAAACATGATCTCAACACGGATTTAATATGATTTTTTGAATTGATAAACAAAAGTTGTAAAGAAAAGTGAAAGGATTGTTTGGCTCGAAAAGAAAACGCCCCAATCGAAATTGAGGCGCTTGAAATCACTATGAACGTCAGTCTAGATTAGTATTTTACGTTTGAATGGTACTGGCTAAGAACAGCAACAATCTCGTCCATTTTCTCTTTGCTTGGCGGGTTTGTACCTTCAAGAGGGTAGTCAAAACCAAGTGCTTCCCACTTATGTGCACCCAGCTTATGGTATGGAAGCAGCTCTACTTTCTCGATGTTATCCATGTCTTTGATGAATTCACCTAGCAGATGAGCATCTTCAGGCGTGTCCGTGTAGCCAGGGACAATCACATAACGAATCCACGTCTTCTTACCGATTTTGTGTAGGTAGCGCGCAAAATCCAGAGTACGTCTGTTTGATACACCAATGAAATCGTGGTGAATCTCATCTCGCATGTGCTTAAGATCGAGCATCACTAGATCAGAGGCTTCTAGTACTTCGTCAACCACTTCAGTGTGCTTACGAATGTAGCCATTAGTATCAAGACAAGTGTGGATGCCTTCAGCTTGAGCTGCGCGGAAAAAATCACGAACAAACTCAGGTTGTAGCATCGCTTCACCACCAGAACAGGTGATACCACCGCCCGATGCTTTCATGAAATGACGGTATGATTTTGCTTCGTTGATGATCTCTTCGACCGTTACTTCCTTTCCGTCATGAAGATCCCATGTATCACGGTTATGACAGTACATACAACGCATTAAGCAGCCTTGAAGAAACACAATAAAGCGGATACCAGGGCCATCGACAGTACCACAAGATTCGAATGAGTGAATGCGACCAGTTGTAGACATGAGCTATTCTCGTAGAGGAATTTATACCGTTTATTTTATTACAAAAACGGTACATAAAATAGGGTCAAATGGTAACGAGACCTTTAAAAATAAAGGCAACCACCTGTGAAGATGATTGCCTTTATTAAACTTGAAAAGTAAAGGACGAAAGCCCTTACTGGTGGCTAGAAGAAAGCAAACATTGTGATACCGCCAGTGGTGTACACTGACTCTTTCGCTTCTTCGTAATCCGGTGTTTTTGCGGTTAGCGCTAAAGAGGCACCAACGTATCGGTTATACCAAGCGACACCCAATACAGCAGTTGCTTGAATGTTCTCTAAAGTCACATCGTAGATCGCTGGATCTTCGTTGTTTTTATTAGCGTACTCATCAACACCTGAGCGATCGCCTTCGATAGTCAGGTCGTTGAATCGGTAGCGACCTTCGAGGCCTGCATAGGTAAACCAACCAGCGTTTGATGCGCCGATCATGCCCGGTTTGAATGGGTTTTCTGTGGTGATGTTAGCTGCACCAAAGTTACCGCCTAAGTCTGTACCCCAACGAAACATGAAGCCCGTTGAAATGTCACTTCTAAAGTTACCGACGTTGATTTCAGAAACGTTAGAGATTTCGTAGTCAGTATTCGCAAGAGCTTGATTACGCATTAGGTTGAAATTGCTTAGGTAACCAACGCTTCCCGCCCATTCATCATCGACTTGGTATTCCCAACCCATCGGCTCATCCGACTTAGTGATTGAGTGAACCAGCTTTTGAGCATCTTCAGACAGTGCACGTTCGCCCGTAGTACCAAACGTGATATTAAAACGCTGGGCTTGCTGTGGGTTTAAGCTGATGTAATTGAATTCAGTGTGAAGGTAACCTGCGTATGGGCGATCATTAGGCGATGGCGTTTCTAACTCAATGTCAGAAGGCGTATACATCTTGTGGCCAATGGTGATTTCCCACTTGTCTAGAGAGCTTGCGCCCCAGTAGGAAAGACTCAATGGTTTTACCCAGTTATATGGCGTAATACTTGATGATGTGTAACCCAGAAATAAGCCGTTGGTATAGTCTTGGTCGACACCAAAAATACCATCATTATCTAAAGCAAAAGTTAACGTAGAACGCTCAGAGGCTAAAGATGAGAAAGAGAGAAGAATCAGGGGTAAACAACGCAGGTATTTCATGGAGCAGTTACTCTTAAATTATGAACCGCGATATTACCGTAATTTGACAGAATTTGTGGAAAAAAAGTGAATGGCAGGGTGCTTTTTTGCTCAACCTAACATTTCGCGGGATAGGTGAGTGTAGTGCGATTTATTTCAGATATAAAAAAGCCCCGCACATTGACGAGGCTAATATTATTTACTGTCTATTGAGCGTGAGCTTATAGAGACTCAGTAAATGTACGTGCGATTACGTCAGCTTGTTGCTCTGCAGTTAGAGAGTTAAAGCGAACAGCGTAACCAGATACACGGATTGTTAGCTGAGGGTATTTCTCAGGGTGCTTAACTGCGTCTTCAAGAGTTTCGCGGTTAAGAACGTTAACGTTAAGGTGTTGACCACCTTCAATGCCAGCTTCGTGGTGGAAGTAACCATCCATTAGGCCTGCAAGGTTAGCACGTTGGCTGTCTTGTTCTTTACCTAGTGCGTTTGGCACGATAGAGAACGTGTAAGAGATACCATCTTGTGCGTCAGCAAACGGTAGTTTACCTACAGACGTTAGTGAAGCTACAGCGCCTTTCTCATCACGACCGTGCATTGGGTTTGCACCAGGAGCGAAAGGAGCGCCAGCACGACGACCGTCTGGAGTGTTACCTGTTTTCTTACCGTAAACCACGTTAGACGTGATAGTAAGAACTGACTGTGTAGGGATAGAGTTACGGTAAGTCTTAAGCTTACGGATCTTGTTCATGAACGTAGAAACTAGTTCACAAGCAATATCATCTACACGAGAGTCGTTGTTACCGTATTTAGGGTAATCGCCTTCGATTTCGAAGTCAGTTGCAATGCCATCTTCGTCACGGATTGGTTTAACAGTCGCGAACTTGATTGCAGATAGTGAGTCAGCTGCAACAGATAGACCAGCGATACCACAAGCCATAGTACGACGAACGTCACGGTCATGAAGAGCCATTAGAGACGCTTCGTAGCTGTACTTGTCGTGCATGTAGTGAATGCTGTTTAGTGCAGTCACGTATTGCTTAGCTAACCAGTCCATGAATGTGTCTAGGCGACCCATTACGTCATCGTAGTTAAGAACTTCGTCAGTGATCTTGTCTGAAACAGGACCAACTTGCATCTTAAGTTTCTCGTCCACACCGCCGTTGATTGCGTAAAGCATTGTTTTCGCAAGGTTAGCACGAGCACCGAAGAACTGCATTTGCTTACCAACGATCATTGGAGATACACAACAAGCGATAGCGTAATCATCAGACTCTAGGTCAGGACGCATTAGGTCATCATTTTCGTACTGGATAGAAGAAGTATCGATAGATACCTTCGCACAGAAACGCTTGAAGCCGTCAGGTAGTTGCTCAGACCAAAGAACAGTGATGTTTGGCTCTGGAGAAGGACCCATAGTGTATAGAGAGTTTAGGAAACGGAAGTTCGAACGCGTTACTAGCGTACGACCGTCGATACCCATACCACCCATAGACTCTGTTGCCCAGATTGGGTCGCCAGAGAACAGCTCATCGTACTCAGGAGTACGTAGGAAACGAACCATACGCAGTTTCATTACGAAGTGGTCGATCATTTCTTGTGCTTGTTCTTCAGTGATCTTGCCAGCAGCGATATCACGCTCGATGTAGATGTCTAGGAAAGTCGAAGTACGACCTAGAGACATTGCAGCACCGTTTTGAGATTTAACAGCAGCTAGGTAGCCGAAGTAAGTCCACTGGATAGCTTCTTGAGCTGTTTGAGCTGGCTCAGAGATATCGAAACCGTATTTCTCAGCCATTTGCTTGATTTGACCTAGAGCACGATGTTGCTCAGAGATCTCTTCACGCAATTGCATTGTTGCAGAAAGATCTTCGCCGTTCTCGAAACGCTCTTGTAGAGAAGCGAATTGAGCCGCTTTGTCTTTCATTAGGAAATCAATACCGTAAAGTGCAACACGACGGTAGTCACCAATGATACGACCACGGCCGTAAGCATCAGGAAGACCAGTCAGAACACCAGACTTACGACATTTTAGGATATCAGGAGTGTAGATATCGAAAACGCCAGCATTGTGTGTTTTGCGGTATTCTGAGTAGATTTTTGAAACCATTGGGTCAAGAGTTTCACCGTATGCTTTACAAGAACCTTCAACCATACGCACACCACCGTTAGGGATGATTGCACGTTTTAGTGGCTTCTCAGTTTGTAGACCAACGATAGTCTCAAGATCTTTCTCAATGTAACCTGCATCGTGAGCAGTAATGGTAGAGATAACAGAAGTATCGAAGTCTACAGGTGCTTTAGTTGCGTTTTCCTGTTTGATACCTTCCATTACCGAAGACCAAAGCTTGTTAGTTGCTTCAGTACCCTCAGAAACTAGGAAAGACTCGTCGCCTTCATACGGCGTGTAGTTCTTTTGAATGAAATCACGAACGTTTACTTCGCTTTGCCACTCACCTGCAGCAAAATCTTCCCAAGCTTTAGCAAATTGCTCTGCCATGACATACCTACCTTTTTAGTAGAAAAAATACGTACATTAACACTGTTGAGCCAGCGCCCCTCGTAAGGGTAGTACACTCTTATTAATAACAATATATATGAGCATATAAGCATCATATGGTTATATATATTGTCACTACCTTTTATATGTTGTCTTTACTCTATGTATTCAAGACTACGCTAAAAAATTTCTGCAAACCTTAAACTAAATCAATAAATGCCAAAAAAAGTTGAAAAAATTTGAGTGGCAGGGGTTGCCACCCAAACTTTTTTTTAATCCTAATACTACTTTTGTGTAGTAAGGACTATTATAGCCAAGCTTTTAGACCATACTGACCTTCTAGCATACCAACTGCAAGCATTGCCACTAGACAGATAACTAAAACGCCAACAGGGATAACAATCTTATCTACAAATGATAGACGCTTTGCACGCTCTTTATCACCAATTAGACCATTATTATCAAGAAGCATAGTTAGTGCCCATGCTAATACTGGGTTAACAACCGCTGAACCAAAGATACAGATACCAGCCGCTTGAGAATCTTTTGAATCCTTGACCATTTGCATACCCGCTTCAAGTAGAGGTAGTGATACACCTACAAGTAGTGCTACACGCATTACTGGTGGCCATACTGCAACGTCCATTGGGAAACCAAGGATTGCAACAATAATACACAGAGAACCAAGCAAGATAGCGCCGCCAGGGATTGGACGTTTCGCGATTGCTGCTGGGATCATGTAAGTACCCCAAGAAGATGTGATGTTACCACCACCTACTGCAGTACCGACCATTTGACGAACAGAACACATCGTCATTGTGTCATCTACGTCCATCAGAACTTTTTCAGAACGTTTAGGGTAGTTCAGCTCTTGGAAGATACGGTGACCTAGGAAGTCTGGTGACCACATTGCTACTGCAAGAATAGCGAACGGTAGCGAAGCGATGAAGTGCTCAACATTTGGCAAGCCAAGCATCCAACCTTCAGAAGTCGAACCCCACCAGTAAACTGGGTTTAGGTTTGGAATGCCCATTTCAGTTTCGAACACGATATCGAAACCAGCGCCTAATGCTAATGCAATAGCAAGGCCTGTAAACGCACAAACTGGAATAGCTAACCAACGCTTGTTCACTTTTGCTAAGAAAGCGTAGATAGCAATAGTAATAGCAAGAACGATAAGACCCACGTAACCCATGCTACCCGCTTCAACAGTAGAAGATTGAAGACCAACCGCCCATGCTTGAATTGAGTTGATTTGGCTCATGGTACCGGTTAAGCCTAAGAATATGAGCAAGCCACCTGCTGTACCTTCAGAAGTTAGGTTAACAAGTTTAGATCCGCCTTTTAGGAAACTTAGGATGAGACCGAACACACCGATCAGGATGGCCAATGCAAGAGGGTGAGCACCAGCGAGAGCGATGGTACCGATAAGAGGGATCATTGGGCCGTGGTTGCCGGCAAGGTTTGCTTTAGGGTTAAAGAAACCAGAAGCAAGGATACAAAACAGTAGTGCAGGAATAAGCATTTCTACACGAGCGACTTCAATTGCGAAGTCTTTACCTAGGTTTACGTGATCCCAAGCTTGAGTTAGGCCATCAGCCCACGACATCATTACTGCAGAGTACATCGCAATGATACCAATAGTACCAGCAAGTGCAGGAACAAGATCTTCAAGTTCAAAGCGGAAGTCACGACCTGGAAGGTTTAAACCGAAGCGGCGAGGCTTCATGATTTGAAGTTCGTGATCTAGATAATCTGAGCGGCTCTCAAATTCAGAAGCAGGACGGTGTAGCTCTTTATAGCTTTTCTCTTCTACTTCAGAGTTCGCATTATTGACAACGTCTGACATAGATTCCTCATATTTTTTGTTAGTAATTCTAAAATTGAATTCTATAAGTTCGCGTAATTGCGTAATTGCGTTATTTCTTAGTTATAACTCATTAACATTATGTTGCACGGTTTTGCTGTGCTTTATGCAGCTAAGTTAAAAGAAATGTTTGGCATTTTTAATGCCTTATTCTTTGCTGAGGAGTCTAACAAGCTTACCCTTTAGGGTGATTGATCTTGATCACTTTATGAGTATATGTGAAAGAAAGCTACAAAACGCAGCGATTCATTAACTTCCCATTGATAAATAGTGTAATTTATTTTCACAAGCTGACGTTTTCGTATTCTAGTCACAGTTCTCACAGTGATTTATACAATATTGTAATGGTTGGCTTACTTTTTGCTTTATTCTAATAAGATAATTAATTCTGGCGAGCTGTTGCCACAAACTAGGACAAAATAGATGAAAAAGACACAAATGTTGCCACTAGCGGCAATTATTTCAGGATTACTTGTTGGTTGTGGCGGCGGCGGCGGCGGTGGTGGCGGCGGTCAAACACAAACCAAGTATCAATTTAGTTTTGTAACTCCGGTAGTTGTTGAAGCAGATAAAGTTGGTAGCTGTACTATTTATCGTGAATTTGAAGAAAACGGTACGGTAAAAGTATTGACATACCATGATATTGGAAGTGCTTTAGATACAAGAATTGTAGGTTCATACTCTGATGCCAATGGATCTATTAGCGGTGAGCTAATTGAAGCATCAAATGGTTCTATAAATATGATCCTAGAGAATATCCCACAAGGTGGAGCATTTACTCTGCAGGAGGCAAACGGTACTGTTTTGAATGCCCTTTCGTTCAGTCGCGATGTGCTAGAAGCTGATCCTGAGTTAAAGTCAGTATATTTGTCAGTTGAACAACGAGTGGCTGATACGACTTGTATTTCCCAATCAGGTTCTAATGACCAAATCGTAACCTTATCTGATTTGAGATATTTGAATGCTAGTGACAGTGTCGGTAACCCAAATGTAACTTATTATTTTGATTCACAGGTAGAAACGCAAACTAGTACGAATCCTGAAATAACCGGTTCGAACGAGTTAAAATCAATTTCTCGAGAAAAAACGATGGTATCCCAATACCGAACTTCGGATAGAAGTGAATTGTTTCAATACGGTTTTGACTCTTGGGTTGATAATCAAATGGTATTTGCGGGGAACGAAGCTACACCTCTCATTCATAGCTTGATCGACTTCTCCGATATCTCAATTGATGTTGTATTCAATGACTTTATCTATGACTTGGCTGATATTGATTACAATGCGTCCTTTTATCACCCTGATGATTTGAATAATGGCGACAGTTGGGTATTTGAAGTTGAGGGTACCATTGACACCCCTAATTGGAGTGCTGCATATGGTAAAGAGATATCAGAATCTTGGGACCTTGTGGTGAACGAAACTTCATTATTTACCGTGTCAAACACCAATGATGTTAAGCCTGTGATGGGGAATCAGCAAATTGACCTCAATACAAGTATTGGCTTAGGTGCTGAAAGTGGCTTTCAACGTATTAGTTTTCAACAAGGAACACTTAACGGCTCTACGCCATACGTTATGAGACATACTATATATTCTGGCATCGATGCCGTCGTGAATGTTCCGGATATCGATATGTCTACTGTTCCATCTGCAATTGCTGATGATCTACTTGTGTCACAAAACTCGAGTGTTTCTCAAGCCTATTTGTTTGTGAAAGAGGAATCTCAAGTTCAATTGCATGAATTTTTAGTGGATTTTCGTAATGGCACAGGTATTGACACTACTCAAGATGTCATGGGAATGCTATTTACATCAAAAGAAGTGAGAGATATGCAAGCGAAGAGGGCTCAAGAAGAAACTTTAGAGTTAAGTCGCGATGATACTTAGTTAACAAAAATAAAACATGAATAGCCCCTTAATTGGGGCTTTTTTATAAGCAGTATTCATATCATTGAGGCGAAAACGCTACCTTATGCATAATAAGTCAGAGTGAATCGCTATTTATTCCAAATTATTAGGTTAATAATTTGTTGCATGTTATTCCGTGTGGTGCTAGTTTGTATCGCATGAAAAGGTCGGAGTACCTTGCATTTTCACAAACTTGGGAGAGAAAGCGCATGAAAGATGTACCAGCGCTGGACATAAAGGATCTACACAAAACGTTTGGTCAAAATGAAGTTTTAAAGGGAATTTCACTTTCTGCGCATAAAGGCGATGTAGTATCGATTATCGGATCTTCAGGGTCGGGTAAGAGTACTTTCCTTAGATGTATCAATCTTTTAGAGACACCTACCGCAGGCGAGATTTGGGTTAATGGCGAATTAATTCAAATGAAAAACAACCGCCAAGGTGTTTCTGTTCCTGCCAATGAAAAACAAGTACAGCGAATCCGTTCTCGTCTGGCAATGGTTTTTCAGGGTTTCAATCTGTGGTCTCACCTGACCGTTCTCGAAAATGTTATCGAAGCGCCTGTTCATGTCTTAGGCGTACCTAAAGCACAAGCGATTGAAAATGCAGAGCTACTACTGAAGAAAGTCGGCCTGTATGAGCGTAAAGATTACTATCCGGGTCATTTGTCTGGCGGCCAACAGCAACGTGCGGCAATTGCGCGAGCGCTAGCGGTTGATCCGGAAGTGATGCTGTTTGATGAGCCAACATCAGCACTTGACCCTGAGTTAGTAGGGGAAGTACTCGGTGTAATGCGAGATCTAGCAGAAGAAGGAAGAACCATGCTTGTGGTAACACATGAAATGGCTTTTGCTCGTGACGTATCAAACCATGTGATGTTCCTGCACCAAGGTCTAGTGGAAGAACAGGGCGATCCAGCTAAACTGTTTACGGAACCTGAATCTGAACGTTTACAACAATTTATCTCATCGATTTACTAATCAGAATTGAAACGCCGTTGCCAACGGTAAACAGCGACGGTGTGAACAATAAAACACAACAAGTAAGTTAATAAGCAACAACAAACACAATATTAAAACTAGCAAAACATAAAAACCTAAATCACAGGAGTAGGGATATGAAAAAGTGGTTATTAGTCGCGGCACTTGCTGCAACTGCTGCAACGGGCGTAGCTCAAGCAAAAGAATGGAAAACAGTACGCTTTGGTATTGAAGGTGCTTACCCTCCATTTAGCTGGACAGAAGCTGACGGGTCACTGAAAGGCTTCGATGTCGATATGGCTAACGCACTTTGTACTGAAATGCAGGTGCAGTGTAAGATCGTTGCACAAGACTGGGATGGTATCATTCCTTCTCTACTTGCTCGTAAATATGATGCGATCATCGCGGCAATGTCTATCACGGAAGAGCGTAAGAAAAAAATCGACTTCACTGGTAAATACGCACTTATCCCAAACAAGTTCATCGCTAAGAAAGGTGCAGGCCTTAACTTTGATGATCTAAGCGGTCAAAAGATTGCAGTTCAACGTGCAACAACTCACGATAAATACCTAACAGACAACTACGGCGATACAGTAGAGATCGTTCGTTACGGTTCATTCGACGAAGCTTACCTTGATCTAGCAAACGGTCGTGTTGCTGCTGTACTAGGTGATGCATCTGCTCTAGAAGAAGGCGTGCTGAACAAAGCTGGTGGTGAAGACTACGAGTTTGTTGGCCCCTCTCTAACGGATCCTAAGTGGTTCGGTGAAGGTATGGGTATTGCTGTTCGTAAGCAAGACAAAGATCTGACTAAGCAATTAGATGCGGCAATCCTTTCACTACGTGAAAAAGGCATCTACCAAGATATCGCGGCTAAATACTTCAACTACGACGTATACGGTCAGTAATCTTTAGCGTCAATTCTTAAGGGAGAGGTTCTCCTCTCCCTGTCTTACCAACTTTTTCGCAGTTCTGTTGGAATCCATTATGTTTGATTTACAAGGATATGAAGCGTCGATCCTGAAAGGGGCGGTGCTCACAATCGAAGTTGCCTTGCTGTCGCTAATTTTAGCTATGGTTCTTGGTATGCTAGGTGCCTTAGCAAAACTCGCGCCTTATCGCTGGGCTCGTGCTATTGCAACCCTCTACACAACCGTCATTCGAGGCATTCCAGATCTCGTACTGATGATGCTGATTTTCTTTGGTGGACAAATCCTTTTAAACAACAGTTTGTATTCCATCAACGAGTGGCTCAACGAGTGGTTTGCATCCAGTGATCCTAACCACGAATGGACCGCTTACTTACCTGATTATATTGATGTCAGCCCATTTGTTGCTGGTGTCTTAACCATAGGCTTTATTTTCGGTGCCTATATGGCAGAAACGTTCCGTGGTGCCATCATGGCTGTCGACAGCGGTGAAATGGAAGCGGCAAAAGCTTATGGTATGAGCCCTGTAAAGGCGTTTCACCGCATACTGCTACCGCAGATGATTCGTCACGCATTACCGGGTTTTGGGAATAACTGGCTGGTATTACTTAAAACCACTGCGCTGGTTTCGATTATTGGCCTAGAAGACATGGTACGTGTTAGTGCACTGGCGGCGGGTTCAACCAAAATGCCATTCACTTTCTACATGACTGTGGCGATTATCTTCTTATTCTTCACTAGTGTTTCAACGGGCTTACTTAAGCTGGTTGAACGTAAATTCAGTATCCACGCGAGGTAGTTATGGACTTTTCATTGATAATTGAAAGCCTGCCGATTTACCTTGGTGGTTTATGGACAACGGCTTGGATGGTTTGCGTTGCTTTGATCATTGGCTTATTCGTCGCCATACCACTAGCTATCGCTCGTAACAGTCCAAATATGCTGATTAATGCTCCGGCTTGGTCATTCATCTATTTCTTCCGTGGTACGCCATTACTGGTTCAGCTGTACCTGATTTACTACGGTATGGACCAATTCTTCCCAGTGAAAGACACATTATGGGAAAACGCATGGTTCTGTGCTTTGGTGGCATTCATTCTTAACACGTCAGCTTATACCGCAGAGATCATTCGTGGTGCGATTAACGGCTTACCTAAAGGTGAAGTCGAAGCAGCAAAAGCTTACGGCATGAGTACACCGAAGACTTACCGTCGTATCATTTTACCAAGTGCTCTGCGTCGCGCATTGCCGGCTTACAGTAACGAAGTCATCTTCATGCTTCACGGCTCTGCGGTAGCGGGTATCGTAACCATTATGGACTTAACCGGTGCAGCACGTTTGGTTAACTCACGTTACTACGCTCCATTCGAGTCTTTCCTAACGGCAGGTCTGTTCTACATGGCGTTAACGTTCATCATCATCGCGATTTTCAAATTCGCAGAGAAACGTTTCCTTGCTTACCTAAGACCACTTAGCTAATTGCACGGTATTCACACAGTTAACAAAACGGCGCTCATTGAGCGCCGTTCTTATTTAGGGTTTGTATAGGAATTAGTTGAGTAGCTCTTTGAAGCAAAAAGGACTTATTACACAAGCAATAAGTCCTTTAACTTTGTTTCTGATTTACTAGTTCAAAAAGCAATTAAACTTCATTAACGCCAATGAAATCACCATCAAAGGATGCATCAGTGTAGATGATGACTTCTTTGCCTCCTTTGGTGAAGCTATAAGCGGTAATCGTTTCAGTTCCATCGAGTCCAAGTTTATCTTGCATATCTTGGTCTAGCGTCACTGATGTTGCGGTTTGGTATTGGAATCCTTGAAGATGACTAGCGTCGATATCTTCAATTCCTAAAGCAAAGAATTCAGCAACTTGGTCGTCGTTCTTTGCTCTATTACCATCAAGGTCATGGTTTTGATTGAAGGTTTTACCTAGAGAAATAGTCAGTTTGTCATTAGCTGAGTCTCCCCCTATGACTGCTTCAAACCCATTGATGTTTGACCCCTTCGACATGTCGATATCGACACCACCAGGGTCATTGGCGACCAGTACATCGAACCCTTTACCACCATGGATCAAGGCGTCGTCAGCATCATAAATAACGGTGTCATTACCTGAGCCAGCTTTTATAATGTCGCTGCCTTCACCACCATCGATAATGTCATCCCCTTTACCGCCTTTTAAGGTATCTTCGCCTTCGCCGCCGGCAAGAACATCATCACCTTTGCCGCCTTTTAAGACATCGTCACCACTACCTCCAATCAGTGTATCGTCGCCTTTACCACCTTTAATTAGGTCGTTGTCTGCGCCGCCATCTAACCAATCATCACCTTTACCTCCGAGTAGTGTTTCTACGTCAGCTTCTAGCTCAACAGTGGTAACTACATCATCAAAGTCACTGTCACCACTGCCTGGATTGTCATTAAAGTGTTGGTTACCTTCACCAGCAACACCGCTATAGCCCGGAGGTGTATCAACCTGCAGATTGAAAACAACAGATTGAAGGTTATCTCCGGCTACGACAGAGATATCTTGGTCGGTGTTGGATTGAGTTTGTACTGATGAATCATTTTGGAGGTCTTCAACATTGAAAGAAAGACTGCTGCCGTCGGTCACGCCTTTATCACCGCCGTCGGGGACAATAAAGAAGCCAAGCGTTTCAATACTGTCGTCGACAGAGACTTCAAAGCTTGGTTTCTCTTGACCCGCATTATCTAGTGCTGCGTGAACATCTCCCCACACAACGTCTATATTTACACCGCCTTGATCGTCGACAGTATAATAACCATATGAGTTATTGTAGCCTGCCTCTGAGCTTTCCAAAGTGATTGAGAGAGTTCCTGAGTAATCATTGAGAGAGTAAGTACCGTCGTCATTTAAGACGAGTGAGCCATTGCTGTTGTGACCGCCCAGAATAACATCATTGCCGTGACCACCAACGAGGTAATCTGTACCATCACCACTCAACTCTAAAGAGTCGATAGAGGTAACGAAGTAATCACTGGAATCATCAGCGGTATTGTTACTATTTTTATCGAAGGCTTCACCTACAGCAGTGAATTGGATTTCATCAAATGCTTTAAAACCTGTATCTACAGGTGAAATGATAAGAAAACCGTTGTTGTTTGATGTACTTTCAGAAAAGTCATCTTTCACTAAATCGTTAGCAGTAAAGTCGCCTTCAGCAACAAGAATACCTTCACGATAAGCAGCCCAATGTCCTGTTTCATGGACTCCGCTCCCTCCTTCATTTAGGTACAAATTGGAGATGCCGACTTTCGCTGCCATGGTATGTTCATCAACGGAAACCGACAACATTTCAGATCCGTTTGTTGTTCCGTCTGGGTTATATGAGAGTCCTATCTGAGCACTCACACCACTTTGAGCTAAACCAACTACACCATAACCCGTGCCACCAGAGCTCACTCCTCCATTAGATTCGGAGACGTCAGCTTCGCTGCCATCTGGGGCATAAGCTGAAAGGTTATCGTTGTCGAGCGCGACATTATTACTGTCTTCGTCACTGTAGGTATTGTCAAAATCTAGGAAAAATTCGCCTTGCTGTTCATCGTAATAGAGAGGATTAAAGTTATCGCCGATAATGATGTCGTCGCCTTTACCGCCACGGATCAAATCGTCTCCGGAAACGGAAGTTTCATCCCAATTACCATTTGTGTCACGAGGTGTACCATCACCAACTAAGAAGTCGTTAGCCTCGTATTGATACATTTCAACATTAGCGATGAGAGCACCGTAAGTATCTTCGCTAGTATCTGTTTCTGTGGCTCTGAAAGAAAGGGTGTGGTCTCCAGGTGTCAAATCAACGTTGAGTTTTGCGGTGTACCATTGATGCTCATTACCGATTCCGTTGTTATCGAATTCGGCCACAACCTCACCATCAATTAGAACTTGAAAAGGGCTAGTATCAGTTTCACTGCCTTTATGTCTATTAGCGTATTCAAAAGTTAACTGGAATGTACCACCACGGCCAATTGCGTCGGGCTCAACAGTGAAGACGGTAGAAGCTGTCGTATTCGTTTGGTCGCTGCCAATGCCATTATGGTTATGAGAATCAAGTTCAAGTACATTGCTGGTAGGGTGGTCGCCGGATGGAGCGCCACCAACACTCTGAAACTGAACTTCCATTAATCCTTCGGGGGTGGCATCGACGCCATCGTTGTCGTTGTCTGCTTCCCAGCCGTTAAATGAAGAGTAGGTTCCCCAACTTCCACCTAAGCCAGGCCCTCCAGCACTAGTATCTGATTGATCAACTTGAAAATTACCATTGGTGATTAGATTGTCCCCAGCGACCTTGGCTCCTCTGTCGCCGTAGATCACATCATTGTTACCACCACCTTCAACGTAATCATTACCAGAACCAGCCACAATGACATCATCGACATTATTCACGATGTCGGAGTCTCGGGCTCGAATAGATTCAGGCATACTTAATGTGCCTGATTCATCTTTTGCGTTGATAGAGTGATTCCATGATTCAACAACGTCATTGCCGTCACCAGCTAAAATCGCATCTGAACCGCGGCCAGAGGCTATAAAATCATCACCGTCTTTGGCTTTGACAATATCGTCTCCTTTCCCTGCTCTAATGGCATTGTCACTGGTGTCTCCAAGAATAATAGGGTTGTCGTTACCGTTTTGGGACTGGTCTTGACTTGGAACAGCAACCTTATTTCCGGCCTCTTGGGCTAATGTTCCAGTTACATTATTTGTTAATTGAATAGCCATTGCTATCATCCTCTGATATATCGGTTTGATATAAGAGGCAGCCCAGCCATCTCGCTTCATCCTTGAGATCTGCGGCTTTCCGTCCTCACCTCACGATGAGTTTGGCTTTTTCTTCTCGCGCTTGGTTAAATTTCTCTCATTGCCTTATAGGCGCTCACAGAGAGTGGATTGAGTAGATACTCGAGCGGTGTTTGTTGCTCAAGTAAAATCATCACTTCTGCGGGCATGCCCGGATACAATGAGATGTTTTCTAATGCTTCTAGCTCAGACTTATCTAACGATACTCTCGCTAAGTAAGCAGAAGATCCTGTGGCTTGATCGCTAATGCGGTCAGCCGAAATATGGACTAACTTTCCACGAATCGGTGGTGTTTTACGGAAACTGTATGCGGTCAGTCTTACTTGGGTATCCAAGCCAATTCGTAAGGCTTCGATGTCTTCTGGCTTCACTAACGCTTCTACAATCAACTCGTCATTTTGCGGAACCAATTCCATCAAGGTTTCACCGGGTGGAACGATGGCATTTTCGGAGACCACATTAAGTCCAACCACCACACCACTTTGAGGTGCTCTTATTTCAACCCGGGTAAGAATATCTTGAGCATTGACCATAGCCTCTCTGGTTTCATTCAGCTTTCTTTCTAAATCTTGTATCTCTTCGCCGAGCGTTTTGGCGTAAGTATAATCGGCGTTGATCAGCTCTAATTTCGCTTCGGCGATGGTGCGCTTGGCGTGTCCGATTCTAGCTTTGAGGTCAGCAACGTTACCTTGTAATTGAGAGCGTTCTCGCTGTAAATCCAATAAGCGAGATTTGGATGTGTTACCGGAAACAAGCAAATCTTGGTGCATTTGTACCTGTTCTTCTAAATACTTCAGGCTTCGATTTCCGGCTAAGAATCGTTGTTGGAAGCCTTGCAGATCAAGTTTTGATTGCTCGACTTTTTGCTGTAACACATCGGATTCACCGGATTTTAACGATTGTCTTTTGCTGAAAAGTTTACTCTGCGTATCAAGTAAGCTTGATACGTTTGGGTCACTCATAAGGGAGAGTAATCTCATATCAAATTGAATTTCTTGATGACTCGCTAACTCTGATTGTAAGCGGTTCAGCCGCGCTAAATCACTTTGCCACTGAGCTCTTAGCCTTAGAAGCGATGCTTGAGCTTGTGTGTGACTTAACGTGATGAGCAGTTCGTCTTTTTGAACATGGTCGCCGTCAGAAACATGGACGATTTCTACAATCCCGCCTTCTAAGTGCTGAATGGGTTTTCGCTTTGATTCTACGATAATCACGCCTGGCGCAATGGCAGCAGAAGAAAGCGGGGCTAGGTATGCCCAAGCAGCAAAGCCACCAAGAGTAGTCACAAGAACTAACCAGATGAACACCTGTATTTTGAATGTAGAAAAGATCAGTTTTCTACCATCGTCGAAGTGAATACCTTTATCGTCATGATGAATACTAGCCATTCGACACCTCCGAGGAAGCGACATTGAAGAGCGACCGGACAACTTTACTCGCTTCGCCTGCTTGCGTTATCTGGCCGTTTTTCAATTCAACAACCCAATCGACATGTCTGAGTAAGCTTGGGTTATGCGTTACCATCACGACAGAAATGGATTTCTCTTTCGCCAATTGTAATAGCGAAACAAGAAACTCTTCGCCTTCTTTGTCGAGATGGGAATCAGGCTCATCAAGCACGAGTAGCTTAGGTGAGAAAACCAATGCTCTTGCGATGGCAAGTTTCTGGGCTTGTCCACCAGATAACTGATGACCAAAAGAACCGATAATCGTTTCATATCCATTCGGTAAGGCGACAACAGCATCATGCACACCGGCTTGAATAGCGGATCTGACGATTTGGCTATCCGTAACGTTGGAATCAAATCGGGCGATATTTTGTTTGACAGTGCCATGTAAAAAGTCGATGTGCTGAGGAACATAACCGACGGTGTGTTTGAACTGATTCAGATTCCACAACTCAACATTGAGTCCATCGATAGAAATGCCACCTTTTGAGGGCGATATGCCGTTAGTGATCATTTTGCAGATGGAAGACTTACCTGACCCGCTAGGGCCTATCAATGCGACTCGATTTCCTGATTCCAGTCTTAGCTTCAAACCATTAAGAGTCGGCTTGTTAAGTTTTTCAGACGCGAACCATGTGACGTTGTCGATGACCAGATCACCTTTAATTGTTTCCAACTCGGTTCGCTCGGTATGTTTAGTATGAGAAGCAAATTCCTTAGCTAAGCGTTTGTTTGCATCCAAACCAGTTTTCCATGCTTGAATACCACTAGAGAGCATCTCAATTGGCTGGAGTGCTCTCGCCATTAGGATTGAACCCGCAATCATTCCACCAGCAGACATGGCATTTTGAATGACTAGACTTGCTCCGACAGCCATGATGATGAGTTGAAGGACCATACGTATGTAACGAGAAAATGCACTCAGTGAACAGGTGGCTTGATCTAAATGGCTTCGAGACCAGCTCTTCTCCGCCAATATTTCTTGGTAGGTCTGACTTAAACCTTGTTGTTGATGTTGGCTAAAGATCGTGGCGTGTTTTTGAAAGCACTCGTCGTTTTTTCTTTGTGTTGCGAGCTGGCTTAAGTAAGTGGTTTTAAAGTGCTTAGATTTAACCCAATGAGAAAGCAATGTTGTCATGAGAATAAAAACAACGGCACCCACACCGACTAATCCTATATATGGATGAATCGCAAACATAATAATAAGAAAAAGGGGAGTGAATGGCAGATCAAACATGACAAAGTAGGCTGGAGAAGAGAGTAGGCTCTTTACCTCACTTATATCGTTGAACAGATGTTTTTCTTTTGATTTCGATGAGAAGGAGGTTTGTTCAAATAGCTGCTGAGACGCGATAAATTCAAATTTTATCGCTTTCTTTTGTGCATACTTGGCTCTAGACGCGTCAAGGAACGCTTGGGCTGTAAGTAGGAACACAGCAATGAAAGCCAAGAATAGAAGCGTATCTAAACTTTGACTTGAGAGGACTCGATCAAACACTTGAAGGCTGAATAAGGGAACGACTAACATCAATACGCTGATCGCTCCGCTGACCACCATCATCGGAAGTAAACTACGCAGATTAATTGGATTTATACCGGCCCAAGGCTTTGCGTCCATACAAAACTCTCTCCATTGGTTGTCCAAATAGTATAGATGGGCAGTGGCGAGAATGTGAACTATCTCAAGCTTTTTGAGTGGATTTGAGCTACGTAAAAAAAATGCACAAGCTAAACAAAAGCTTGTGCATTTTTGATTTGAAATTTAATTTGGATTTTATTTAAACGTTGACCAAATCGGAGCGTGATCTGACGGTTTTTCAATGCCGCGTAGCTCGTAATCGATGCCAGCTTCAGTACACTTATCAGCAAGCTTTTGAGTCGCAAGGACTACATCAATACGCAGGCCGCGGTTGTCTACGAAGCCTTTTGAGCGGTAATCAAACCACGAGTATTGATCATTCACTTCAGGGTGCAGCAAGCGGAAGCTGTCTACAAAGCCCCAGTCCATCAATGTTTTCAACCATTCGCGCTCTTCTGGTTGGAAAGAACATTTACCAGTTTTTAACCAACGTTTCGCATTAGGTTCACCAATGCCGATGTCTGCGTCGATAGGGCTGATATTAATGTCGCCCATCACAATCACTTGCTCATCTTTGTTGTGATAATCGTTTAAGTAAGTCATTAAGTCTTTATAGAACTGGCGTTTGTACGGGTATTTTGTTTCATGCTTGATGTTATCCCCTTGAGGGAAGTAGCCATTTAGCACGGTAACCTTTTCACCATTTTCATCTTCAAACGTCGCCATGATCATGCGTTTTTGATGGTCTTCATTATCTGTTGGGAAACCCTTCTGCACAGAAATAGGCTCTTGCTTACACAACATTGCCACACCGTAGTGGGCTTTTTGACCGTGGAAGTAAACCTTATAGCCCATTGCTTCAACATCAGCAATTGGGAAGGCTTCATCGTGCACTTTTATCTCTTGCAGACCAATCACGTCGGGTTGGTGTTTGTCGATAATAGCTTGCAGTTGGTGAAGGCGGGCTCTAAGACCGTTGATGTTGAAGCTAATTACTTTCATTTGTTTTTATACCTCTCGTAAACCTTTGTCACTACTTGTTTTTAAAGGTTTTTGATTTGGTGGATTTCATGGTTCATCGTATTTAACCATGCTTAATAATTTCTGTCGCCACTTTGTAGAGACAAAATGGCGACATTAAATGATGTGAATACTTACAGTTACGTAGAATCTATTGAGTCTTAAGTAAATCCAAAAAGAACGCGTATTCAAGTGCGTCTTCTTTTAATCGTTTAAATCGGCCAGAAGCGCCACCGTGACCGGCTTCCATATCGGTTTTGAACAGCAATACGTTGTTGTCTGTTTTCATTTCACGCAGCTTCGCAACCCATTTCATTGGCTCAAAGTACTGCACCTGTGAGTCATGCAGGCCTGTCGTTACCAACATGTTCGGGTAGTTTTGTACCTTAATGTTGTCGTACGGTGAGTACCCCAGCATGTAATCGTAGTAGGCTTTATCGTTCGGGTTACCCCATTCGTCATACTCATTGGTGGTTAGAGGGATCGATTCATCGAGCATGGTTGTCACAATGTCTACAAACGGAACATGTGCACCAATACCACGGTACAGTTCTGGTGCTTGGTTGATGATTGCTCCCATCAATAGACCGCCAGCAGACCCCCCAACGGCGAACACTTTATCTTTCGCGCCGTAGCCTTCTTCAACAAGCTCTTTGGTTACATCAATAAAGTCGTTGAACGTGTTTTGTTTGGTCAGTTTTTTGCCATCTTCATACCAAGGGCGACCAAGCATTTCTGAACCGCGGACATGTGCGATGGCATAAACAAAACCTCTATCCAGTAGGCTTAGGCGAGTTGAGCTGAAGGTAGGTTCAATCGTAGAGCCGTAAGACCCATAGCCGTATTGGTAGATTGGGTTAGTGCCGTCTTTCTTAAATAAGTCTTTACGATAAACCAAAGAGACAGGAACTTGCTTACCATCGCGAGCCGTAATCATGATTCGCTCTGATTGGTAGTTATCCGCTTCGAAATCACCTAATACGGGTGTTTGCTTCATGAGTTCGGATTCACCTGTACTTAGGTCGAAATCATAGTAAGTACCTGGCGTGGTTAAGCTGCTGTAATAGATACGAACTTTTGCGTTATCTAATTCATAGTTACTCGTTAGGTAAGCGGCAAATGCGGTGTCGTTAAATTCAAGTGGAAACTCGTGGCCTGTTGAGAGTTGGCGAACTTTCACTGTAGACAAGCCATCCGCGCGTTGCTCGTAGACAAGATGGTCATCAAACAACTCGAAATCTACAAGCTGAGTATTATCGTCCGCTGGGATGACATCGACCCATTTTGAGCGATCATGCATCTCTTCGGTTGTGACTTTCATTAAACGGAAGTTGACCGCTTGGTAGTTGGTGTAGATGTAATACAAATCACCTAGCTTAGCGATGCTGTACTCTATGCCGCTCTCTTTTGGGTAGAAAGCCTCAGCTGTAGCCTTTGGGTTGTTGGCATCGATGACTGAGACACCGCTGGTTTCTGTGCTCGAATGCCAAATGTAGACCTGTTCTCGATCTTTGCTTTTACTCAAAGAGGTGTAGTAAGCGCTATCGGCTTCTTCGTAGATTAACTGATCGCTTGCCTGAGCTGTGCCTAACACGTGGCGGTAAACTTGATAACCCAGCAATGTTTGTGGATTTTTTTTGATGTAGTAGAAGGCTTGGTTGTCGTTTTGCCACGCGATAGCACTTGAAGCGCCTTCAATTTCATCTTTTAGGTATTCACCTGTTGTGAGGTCTTTGATCTTGATGGTGTAAATGCGGCGGCTTAGCGTATCTTCGCCATAGGCCAACAAGTTTTCGTCTGGGCTGATCGTTAAGCCACCAATACTGAAGAATTCATGCTCTTTTGCTAGCTCGTTTACATCTAAGATGACTTGCTTGTCTGTGCCTAAAAAGTTTTTTTCACGCAGGTGAACTGGGTATTCGTTGTCGCCTGTGACCTTATTCGAGTAGTAGTAACTGCCTTTGCGAACCGGTACCGAATTGTCGTCTTTTGCGATTCGGCCTTTGATCTCTTGAAATAATTGTTTTTGTGCTGCTTCTGTATGTTTTAACACTGTATCTGCGTACTGATTCTCTTGCTCAAGCTGTTGCAAAATCTCTGGATCTTGGCGTGCATCATCGCGCATCCAATAGTAATCATCGATTCGGGAGTCACCATGAATCGTCATTGCGTGAGGGACTTTCTTAGCAACGGGTGCTTGGGTTTGCTGAGCGACGAGCTGTGATTGAGAGTAGTGGTTCATGGTTGATATTCCTTGATTGCTGCATCCGGCGACAAGCGCTATTGATACGACTAATGTGGTTAAAGCGATACGCATCTATATATCCCTAGTGTGCACCTTACTCTTTTTGATGCCAGCATCCTTTGTTGGTTGGGTATCTTCCAGTGATATTATTTATAATTGGATTCTGGATATGCACCTTCATCGTAAGTGTCTGTTATTGTTTTCAAAAAATCAAAGTAATGTTAAATGAAATTACTGATACGTGAGAGTGGAAGGAATAAATGTGCAACAAAAAGGGACACACTTTTCAGTACGTCCCTTTCCTTTGTTTGGGCAGGATTCGAGCTTTACGTTAAATAGCCAATGGCATTTCATTTGAGTGGTCAGGTTTACGATTAACCCAACGTAAACCAAGCATAGCGATGAATGACATAGCAATCATCAGGCAACCGAGTGGCAGTTGGTCTTGAGCTGGGAAGAACGATGCCAATAGTGTTGCGATGCCAGCACCTAGGTTTTGCATACCACCTAAAATCGCACCTCCAGTACCAGCGTGGTACGGGAATGGCGAAAGTGCCCCTGTTGTTGCTGCTGGGAATAATATGCCAGCGCCCAAGAAGTAAATTGTGGCACCGCCAATCAAAGTTAATGCTGTTGTTTGACCAAACAGACCCGGTATCAATACCACTGTTGAGCCTACCAATATCGCAACCAGACCAACATTCAATGCACGGCGCTCAGAGCGACGTTGTGCGATGTAACTAGATAAGCCTGCACCGACTAAGTAACCTGGAATAGGCAAGACAAACAGCAAGCTTACTGTGGTTGCCGGTAAGCCAAGTACGCCACCAAGCAACACACCTGCCGCTGCTTCAAATACGGCTACACCAGCAAAGGTTGCGACTAATACCAATAAGAAACCTTGGAAACGTTTATCAGACAGAACGAACTTGTAGCTGTTGGCAACCGATTCATGCTTGCGTCGTTCTTTCGGCAGTGTTTCCATCATGCTCGTCATCATAGTGATCACAACAGCAATACCAAACAGCGCAAGGAATAAGTAGCTAGAACGCCAGCCGAAAACTTCTGTTAGGTAACCACCCAGTACAGGAGCCATCAATGGTGAGAAAATCACACACATGCTAATCAAGCTGTTTGCACGGTGCAGCTCTGCGCCTTCAAAACAGTCGCGAGTCAATGTACGAGACATCGCACCACCACAACCGATGCCCAAACCTTGGATAAAGCTGCCCGCTAAGAACCATTCATATTCGTGAGCGAACAATGCTACCAAAGTACCGATGATGTAGATGATCAAACCAATCACGATGATCGGTTTACGACCTAGGCGATCTGAAAGTGGGCCGTAAACAAATTGCGACAGACCATAAGGGATCAAGTAACACGCCATCACTGCCTGCAGTGAAGATGCCGAAACTAAGAACTCACCTGCCATATGACCGATAGAAGGCACGTACATCGTTTGAGTCATTTGACCTACGGCAGTCAGAATAGCGATTAAAAAGGTAAGTTTCGCTAATGGAAACGAGGCGGACATTTGCGTATCTCTCCAAAAATTAAGACGTAAAAAGCCTTAGCGCTCCATTAAAGGAGAGCGAAATGAATAAAGTGTTCAGGGAATCTAGGCGTGAGATATTAGAGCTTGATTGCGGGCTTAGCAATCAAAAAGTGTGAAGTTGATCAAGATAAAAATCTATAACTTGGATTATAAAAACTAATCCGAAGTTACTGCATTTTAAAGAGGGAGAGGGTGGAGTGGGCTTCCTTTAAATATCGATGTTCTGGCTATGTCCAAAGCGCTAAAACCTAAGCAACACAGCTAATGATTATATGAGTACATCATTTGAAATCACAGAAAAAAGGAAGAAAACACGCTCTATTAACATTTGTATAAACTTTCGTTTTATATGTAAGCAATTTGTGCTGTAATTATCCGCTAAGCTATTCGTCTAACTTGTTTACATTTTGTACAGCAATTCGTTGTCGATGTGATAGTTATGGTTATGGAAGTCTTTTGGCTTAAATAAGGATATTAAATGCGCTCTCTATCGGTACAGTGGAAAATAACCCTCTTAGCAGGTTGTTGTTTAATCATTACGTCACTGTCTCTTATTGGTTTCTCGATCTACAACGCGACGAGCAATCAACAAGTCATCAAATCTCAAAGTTCAGAATCAGTTATCAATAAAACTCAGCAGTTGCTGGCGTCTGTTTCTCAGCTAAACGCTCAAGAAACTCAACGTTATGTAGACGAAGCTATTTACCGCGCAGAGATGCTTGCGGCCAGTGCTCAGTTTCTAAAAAATAATGCAGACGAAAACTTTACACCAAGTGAAGAGCTTCGTACCGCCTTGGATGAAATGGTTCGTCGCTCGGTTTTAAACTTCGACTCTATTCAAGGAGCGTATCTAGTTTTCAAGCCTGACTTGCTCGATAGTGAAGATGCGAATTATGTCGATGCTGATTATGTTGGTTCTAACGAAAAAGGTCGTTTTGCTCCTTACTGGAAGGTGGCAGATAACGGTGAAAATGTTCTAGCGAACGTTCTTTCAGAATCTATCTTGAATGATGACAGCAATAGCGAACGTTTTTACTGTCCTTTGTCTTCAGGGCAAACGTGTATTAGTACGCCGAGAGTCGTGAACAGCGGTGGTGTAGCACTACTTACGTCCTCTATTTCAGTCCCTATTTTGGTTGACGACGTTGCTATTGGTTTTCTTGGTATTGATCTAAGACTTGATGGTTTAACCAGTGTGATTACTCAATCTGACCAGAGCTTGTTTAACGGTGCGGGTAAAGCTTACGTGGTTAGTCTAGATGGTTCGGTCATCGCTTCTGATGATTCAAGCATTGCAGTCGGTTCAACTTTCCAAAGTGGCAATACAAACAGTGATTTAATGACCGACTTTATCTTTGGTGGTGAAGTGACAACGCAATGGAGCGAGAACGGTGAGTGGTTACTTGCCTTTGCACCTGTTGTTGCAGCTAACCAAACTTGGGGGGTGTTGTTTGAGATCCCAAGAGACAGTGTCGTCGCTGACGCAAATAAATTGGATTCCATCATTAGCACTAAGCTAAGTGAAGGCATCAAAACAGAAGTGATCGCCGGTACAGTGTTTATTATCTTTGGCTTAGCCATTATCGCGTTTGCCTCGTTGTCTATTGTGAAGCCGATTCGTCAGGTTGTGGAAAGGTTGAATGACATCGCTTCAGGTGAAGGTGATTTGACGCAGCGCTTGGAAGTGAAGTCTCAAGATGAAATCGGTCAGTTGTCAAAAGGATTTAACCTGTTCCTAGATAAGCTGCAACACACAATCAAAGAAGTCATTCACACCACAGAACAAGTGGCAAATACTACCAGCCAAGCGAAAGCATCAGCATCAAGTACTCGTGAAAGCAGCGAGTCTCAATTTAAAGAAGTGGATCTAGTCGCGACAGCGGCCGAAGAGATGACTCAAACTGCGGGCTTAGTGGTACAAAATGCAGAAGTGGCCGTTGATGCAGCGTGCGAAGCGAATCGTTCTGCTCAACAAGGGCAACAAGTCATCGAACTTTCAGCAGGTGAAATGAGAAAGCTGGTGGAGCGTATGTCGAGTGCTGTTCCTATTGTTGAAGAATTGGCAAAAAATAACGGAAACATCACCGAGATCTTAAGTGTGATTGAAGGGATCTCTGAGCAAACTAACTTACTGGCATTGAACGCGGCGATTGAAGCGGCTCGTGCTGGCGAACAAGGTCGTGGCTTTGCTGTTGTTGCGGATGAGGTAAGAAACCTCGCAAGTCGCACACAGTCATCGGTTGGTGAGATCAGAGCGGTGATCGACAAGGTTCATGCTGGAACTCAAGATGTCGTTGAAGCGATACAAGAAGGTAATATACTTGCAAACGACACAGCACTACACGTTCAGAAAGCAGTTGAAGATCTGGGGTCGATCTTTACTTCTATTGAGGCGATCAGTGACATGAACAGTCAGATCGTTCGTGCAGCCGAAGAGCAACAATCGGTCTCCGGTGAAGTAAACCAAAGCGTGGTTAATATTCGCGATTTAAGTGCGAAGATCTTGGAGCAAGCCGCGGCTTCTGAGCAAGTTGGCAATGAAATTGACCAACTGTCTCAACAACAACAGAAGTTGGTCAATCAGTTCAAGGTATAAGCATTAAGCCTTAACCAGTTCTTGAATAGAAAAAGGGACAAATGAAGATTTCATTTGTCCCTTTTTTAATTGTTTATTTAGAGGCTATGCAATAACCAGCGGTTGACGCTGCTTACTCTTCGATAAACCAGTAGCCTTTATTGACCAATTCAGTCACGACAGTTATGCCCGAAGGAGATAGGGCAGTAGCCGAGGTAATCATGGTCTCATCGCAAAGTATGTTGAGTAACGAAGAATCCGCTTCATCAACCTTAACCACTTCGCCATTGATGTAAGCAGTGTTGCTTTCATTTTCGTGGTAGAGCGCCTTTAAGCCTGATACTCGGTGAATCTCACCTTCAGACTCTAAGTGTTGAGCGATCTCTTCTTGAGTCCATAGTGGCTCTGGAGCAACGATATCAAGCTGGTGGCGTGATTGGCTTAGCAGACAACCCATGAATTCACTGATGGTTTCAGGTTGCTCTAGTGCAGATTTCAACATGCCTGTGAGATTACTTAAATCCGATGAACGAATTTTTCCGTAGCCTTCTTGCATTTTGAATTCTGGATCGTGCAGGTGTACGTCACCCATATCATGAGCAAGCACAAAATCGGCAAAGTTGCTGATCAGTTCTTGTTCTTTAGGCGAGCGGTAGCCAATAGAGTAGCTCATTGACGGCTCTAACGTGCTCCCTTCATGTGGGAAACCTGGTGGGATATAAAGGATATCGCCCGGCTCTAAAGTTTCATCAATGATTGGGTCAAAACCTTCAATTTGACGAAGTGCAGACGCTTGAACAGTCTCTTTGTATTGGCCAACATCTTTAGCGCCAACCTTCCATTGACGTTTGCCTTGACCTTGAATGATGAAGACATCGTATTGATCAATATGTGGGCCTACGCCGCCTTCAGGTGCTGAGTAGCAGATCATGAGATCGTCGAATAACCAGTTTGGTAACGCTTGGAACGCCTCAGTCAGCTGATTTGCGCCTTGGTGCCAGTGGTTCGCTGCTTGAACGATCAGTTGCCAATGAGTTTCGGTTAATTCGCCAAACTTTTCTTCAGAGAATGGGCCGTGTTCTGCAGTCCACTGATTGTCGAGGTTAGAGACAAAGCGAGAATCCACTTCTTCTTCCATCGATAAACCAGCAAGTTCTTCCGGCGAAATTGGGTCGACGAAGTTTTGGAAGCCACCCTTTAAGATGGTTGGTTTTTTATGCCAGTAGTTTTCAAGAAACTCGGGCATAGAAAAGCTGAGTTGGTACATGTGAATCCTGTATATTTTTATGCTAGATGCTAGATGCTAGATGCTAGTTTGGCTTGTAAATCTTGCTGGACAATTTTGATTGCTTCTAACGCGACTTTTGGATCGATTTCGTTGCTTTCGAGCAGATAGATCAGGTCGACAGCTAACTTAACTTCTTCTGGTGCGTTATCCAGTGGTGATGGTGTGTTATCAGTGTTCATTTCGCTTAGGGTTCTCTAAGTTAATCAGTCTCTCAATATTTTTCATTGAGTCTTCACAGCGTTCTAATCGCTCTTTTGCTAACTGCCAAGCCTCTTCCGCTTTTTTCTTACTGTGGCGAGGCGCAGAATCAAACGTTAACTTTCGTACTCGTACTAAATCGACCAATCGCTTTTGCCAGTCTTGGTGCTGGGCGAGTTCGTTGTATAGGTCGTTCAGGGTTTTCCCTGACTTGCTTTTTCGGTCCAAGCGTAAATCGTGGTTGGCTAACTCTCTTTGGATTGCTGCAATCTGATTGGTCAGCTTTTCTGTCAGGTAGTTGGCTCTGGACGCGGTCAGTTGATTTGAGGTTTGTTCACGTACAATGGTGCGGTACGTTGCCTGAGTTTCAAGTGCATAGGGAAGCAAAACAGAGGCGCCGCATTTAAATAAGGCTCGGTCAAACAAGGCTTGATGATAAGCCCCTCGAGATTTGTCAACCTGCGAGCAATGGCCAATCAAGGTATCAATAACACTTTTTAGCTTTGAAAATTGATTCATTTCACTTCCCGTTGGCTACTGCCTATAAGTTCACAAACCAAGCTTCGTATGCCAGTTTAATTGCAAGTACGCTTACAACTGTAACAAACACAGGTCTTATAAATGTAGCACCGAACCGAATAGCAGAGTGAGCGCCAACAAATGCACCGGCCATCAAACAAAGGCCCATGGTTAAACCTAGAACCCAATCAATATGACCAAGAATCGCGAAGGTCACCAAAGAGGTAAAGTTACTGGTAAAGTTCATGGCTTTGGATAGACCAGAGGCAAGTAAGATGTTTAAGCGATAAAGCGCCATAGAGCTTACCGTCCAAAACGCGCCAGTTCCTGGGCCAGCAACCCCATCATAAAAGCCAAGAATGAATCCTTGGTACTTTTGTTTTCTCTTAAGCACAGGGCATGGCTTAGGAGACACATTATGGCTCACATCTGGAGTCTTATGAAAAATGGTATAGACCGCTGCGGCAAGAATGACTAACGGCAATACCTTCTCTAACCACTCGGTGCTAATGGCATCAACAGTGAGTGTGCCGATGGTCGCACCTATTAAAGTAGATATGAATGCATTGACCCAACACTCAGGCTTGAACAGCTTTTTACGGTAGTAAGTGAATGCAGCTGTAGATGAAGCAAACGTTGCGGCCAGCTTATTAGTTCCGAGTGCAATGTGTGGCGGCAGGCCAAGCGATAGCAAAGCTGGAACGGTTAACATCCCTCCGCCACCTGCGACAGCATCAATAAAGCCTGCTGCAAATGCAACCAGAGCAAGTATGACCAACATGGTTGGCTCAATCATTTCCATAAATAGCTAGTGTTCTCGTTATCGGCTGATAGGGCAGCCACATGAAAAATCTATGGATTAGTCATGTTGGGTTGTGAATGCAAGGGCCTAGCGATGAAGGCCCATAACTACCTCAAGGGCAGGGGATATTAGTATTTTATTGTTCTTTTAAAAGGCGGTAGTGAATCGAGTAGGGACTTTCCGTATCGCTTCGTTACTATGCGCCTATCAAGGATCGTGACTTTACCAGAATCTCTTTCCTTACGCAGTAGTCTACCCACAGATTGAATAAGCTTTTTACTCGCATCTGGAACAGTAATCTGCATAAAAGGGTTACCACCGCGTGATTCAATATATTCTGAATGTGCTTGCTCTACGGGAGAGGTAGGAACACCAAAAGGAATCTTGGTAATAACGAGGTTTTCAAGAAGCTCACCCGGTAGATCAAGACCTTCAGAAAAGCTGCCAGTTCCAAAAAGAACGCTGGTTTTACCTTGGTCTATTAGCTTTTTATGTTTTTTTAGAATTTCAGTTCGTGAAGTATCGCCTTGAACCTGCAATGCCCACGACTTTTTAACGAAATCTGTTGTTAAAGCCTCTGCAACTTTGTTCATTTGCCAGTAAGAAGAGAATAGAACGAGATTGGCTTTTTTGTCTTCTATTACCTTAGGCAAAATTTCAATAAGATATTCGGTAAACTGAGGTGCTTGTGGTTCGTACTTCATTGCCGGAACGATCAGCTCAGCTTGATTCTGGTAATCAAACGGTGATGCCAAAGCCAAAAACTGTACGCCATCTTCTGCTTTTTGGCTGATACCGGCTTGATGACAGAAAAAGCTGAAAGAGTTGAGCGCCCTCATGGTCGCAGATACTAATACGGCACCCACACAGCGGCTCCAGATTTGTTGATCCAGTTGCCAACCTACCTCTAGTGGCGAAACATTCACAACGAAATCGCCTTCGCTTTCTTTATTCAGTTCGAGCCAACGAGCCAAAGGAGCACCTTTTTCTCTCTTCGGTTCAGCCATTAAGCGCCAAACTTGAGCAAGGTTCTCTGTTCTTTGTATATAGAAGCCAATTTCTGCCAGTGCCGGCTCTGCAAGCTTTGCTGAAAGCTCGCCGTCTTTAACTCGTTCCGCAATCAGGTCTGCAATCTTCGCAACTGCTTGGCTCGCCTTTTGTGTGAGTTGCTTGAGGTCTTTTGATTCATTCTCAAGCCACTCAGGTAAGTCGCCATGTTCGAAGCGATACAAGCCGTCTTCAAAGTGGTTAGCGTCAAACTGTTTACTCATTTGAGTCAGGGTAGGGATCAGCTGTTGCACTGAGTCTTGCAGCTCATTTCGAAATCGATGGACACGTTTCTCGTCAGCGAGGCCTGAAAGCTTAGTGATTGATTGATTCAAACGCTCCAACCACGATGCTGCGCCTTTTAAGCTCGCAGCCGCAGAAGAGTGATCTCTGGCTACATGCGGTAAATGGTGAGCTTCATCGAATATATAGATGCTATTTTCTGGTTCAGGCAGTATCACGCCGCCGCCTAAGTCTGCATCAGCCATCACTAAACTGTGATTGGCGATAATCACGTCTGCTTTATCTAGCTCTGAGCGAGCTTTCTGGAAAGGGCAGTCTCTATGCGTAGGCATACTGTTGTTACAGCTGTGCTTATCGCTGACAATCATCTGCCAAATCATGTTGTCGATGGGTTTTGGCCACGAATCACGGTCACCATCCCATTTACCTTGGGTTAGGCTACGATACATGGTTTGAAGTTGGTCGATATCCTTCTTCTTTGGCTTAGATTCGAACATGGCCATTTGTCCGCCATCAACCCCGCAGGCAGCGGCTAGCTTTTCGGAACAACAATAACGCTGTCTGCCCTTCGCTAATATGAAAGAAAACTCTCGATCAGTCAGTCTTCTATATAGAGGGAGATCTTTATTGACGAGCTGTTCTTGTAGCGCAACCGTCGCCGTTGATATGACTATTTTTCGGTTATTGAGCACAGCGACAGGAATAGTTGCCATTAAATAAGCCAGTGATTTCCCGATCCCGGTTCCCGCTTCTGCAACAATCATGCGATTACTTTTGTGGTATTGACCACAAAGTGTCTTCGCTATTTCTGCAACAAGGTAATTTTGAGCACGTCGAGGTACAAAGTTGTCCAACTTATCTTGGAGGTTTTGATAACTGGTGCGAATAGATTTTTGAATTTTAGTAGTTAGCATACTGTGACCTACGTAACGGAGCGAGGATAGTAGCACATATCACTAGTCGGTACATTTACGGTGAAATAGCTTGCTTTTGAATCAAAGGTAGATCTTGTTCACAAAAAAAAACTGAACCATCAGGAACTTAACTATTTTATTTATGTTGCGAAATATAAATATTAAAAAAGACTTGCTTGTAGGTGTTAAATCCTGAGATGTGGCGTTTTTACAAGTTGTTTGTGGTGTTAAATGCTGTTTTGTTCTTTTTTTGGATTATTATATTTCCTGGTAAAACTAAGGATAAGCTGCTCGTAAAACTATGAAAAAAAATGTAAGTAGTTGATTTTGATTGCTTTGTGTTTTTTTTAGGTTTGTTTTTAGTTTATTTGACACGCAGGATAATCTTTTGCAATCTAGACCTCGAAATTTAGTGACGGTGATTAACCAACAAAGAGTGGTAATGACCAGTCATAAAAATAAAAGGGAACCGGGCAAGGATCTCCCATTCTTAGAAAAGGCAGTGGATTTATTATGAAAAAGACTCTATTAGCGCTAGCTATCGCAGCTACAGCAACTTCTGTAAACGCAGCAGAAATTTACTCTAACGACGATACTAAAGTTGGCCTAAAAGGCGAGGTAGATATCTACCTATCTCAATCTGAAGTAGACAAAAACCTAACTGAAACAACTAAAAACGAAGCTGACGTTTCTACTTGGGCTAAAATTCAACTAGACGCTGAGCAGAAGCTTAACGACCAGTTCACAGCATTCGCATCTTTCGAAATCGAAACTGACGGCAGCAACGCTAAGTTCGATGACGTTCTAGCTGGTTTTAAAACTGACACTTGGGGTATGGCTTTCGGTGAAACTGGCGACCTAGCAGAATCTGCTGACGCTATCCAGAAAGATGATATCACAAACGAAGGTAACTACATGGGCTCTACTGGTGGTCACCACCGCGAGTCTTCTGGCCACGGCGCTGTATTCAAAGGTCAATTCGTTGAAGGTTTCACAATCGTAGCTGACGTTAACACTGATTCTACTGAAGACGTTGACAACACTTACGGTATCTCTGCAGATTACGCATTCAGCAACTTCTCTATCGGTGCTTCTTACATCACTGGTGACGCTGCTAAAGACGTAGATTACTCTCTTGCTGGTGTTTCTGCTTCTGCTGAATTTGGTGGTTTTTACTTAGCGCTTACTTACGCACAGTTTGAAGGCAACCAAGGTTACGGTTACTGGGACCTATCTGACATCGCTGCTGATTCTTACGGCAACGGTGAAACTATGGGTATCGCAGCTGCTTACCAAATCGACGCTGTTCGTCTATACGCTACATACTCTGTAGCAACAACTGACGAAATCGCTACAGCAGCGGGTACTTCTAAGATCTCTGATATCGACTCTACTAACCTAGTTGTTGGTGTTGATTACGCATTCCGTGACAACATCCTATTCCTAGCTGAATACCAAACTGCTGATTTCGAATACGCATCACAAACTCTAGATGCTGACGGCGTTATCGCTGGTGTTTACTACACATTCTAATCTGTAGTTAACTATGCTATACAAAAGCCAGCTATTAGCTGGCTTTTTTACATTTATTGATTAAGGAATCGTACATGAACAAGTGGTATTTGAGTTTTGTCTGTCTATTCTCTGCACCATACGCAACGGCTGCTCTTGATTTGGCTTCTGGTATTTCGCTAAATACTTTGAACGGTGAGGTTGTTGAAAGTGTGGAAGACGCTGTATTCACCTCAGGTGAAAACCAACTCGTTTTAGATTACACAGGGTATTTGAGCGATAAAGGCAAACGCGAGTTTATCAGTACAGTTCCTTACATTATGGTAGTTAATGTTCCCGAAAATGCTGATGTTGATATTGATCTTCTAAGTAGAAAGTTCGCTAAAATCGAAAAAAATGTAGACAGAGAACTTCCTATATTCAGTATCTCTGTAAACGGTGATGATGCAGAAGTCGTGCAAGAAGTTTTGCCTCCATCTCAAGGTGCACTGCCTTACAGCGATATCCCTCAGTTGGTTAAAGACTACAACCAAGAAAGAGGCTTAGTTTTTGATTCAGGCAAGATTCGTTCGTTGAAAGAAGAGCTAGCGGCGGTACAAACTGGTGCAGTAGTTGGAGCAACGGTAGCTGGCGACAGTACTGTGCAAGAGTCTGAAAATACGCTTCAACTTAAGCTATGGTATTCAAGAGCAAATGAAGAAGAGCGTAAAGCATTCCAAAAATGGTTAATTGACCAAAAGTAATCAATCTTCACGTACAAAAAAGCGAGACGTAAATCTCGCTTTAATATATTGCTATGAGTTAAATCTCTTTCCACTCACCAGGCTGCAGCTGCCCCACATTCATATTACCCATTGAGTAACGGATAAGACGCAGGGTAGGGAAGCCGATATTGGCTGTCATTCGTCTTACCTGACGGTTACGTCCTTCAATGATTGTAATAGCCAACCATGTTGTCGGTATCGCGGCTCTGAAGCGTACTGGAGGATTTCTATCCCACACAACAGGTTCAGACATCACCTCAACCTGAGCGGGCAGTGTCATGCCGTCTTTTAGTTCGACACCTTTTCTCAATTTATCTAAATCTTCCTCAGAAGGTGCGCCTTCAACCTGTACCCAGTAAGTCTTTGGGGATTTTGAGTTTGGTTGAGTTAGCTTAGCTTGAAAAATACCATCGTTGGTCAAGACCATTAACCCTTCGCTGTCGCGGTCAAGGCGACCTGCAGCATAAACGTCTTTCACTGGAATAAAGTCCGCTAGCGTTTTTCTCCCTTCGCCATCTGTAAATTGGCTTAGAGTATCGAAAGGCTTGTTGAACAGAATTACTTTGCGATCTTCGAGCGCAACCTTAGGTTTTGCATTGGTAGGCTTGCCTTTATATCGGTGCTTGCTTGAGTGAGATTTGTTGTGCGAATTGCCAGTGTTATTCTTATCACTGCTTCGGCTTTGTCTATTACCGCTTTGTTTTAATGTTGCACCAGAACGAGCCGGTTTGTCTGAACGAGATGCGCTGCGTGAGCGAGTAGACATGTTAACTACCTTGCAAAAATGTAAACGAAGTGTGCTGAAAAGTTTTCACTGAAACGGAATTGAGCTATCATTTGCGCGCCTAAAAGACACAAAATAGAACAAGTTGATGGACTCTTAAGCCTGATTTGTTTAATTATACCTTCGTGTTTTATTATAACAACGCACTCACGGATTTGGTTCATGCTGTCATCAAGATTGTATGAAAAATAAGATAGAGTACGACTATCGAGTAAGCAGTTTTCACTCTTAGAGTGGCTTGCTGGTCAATTTATAACACGCTCACTACTTTAAATGAGCTTGTAAGAACTATAGGGAAATTTCATGCCTACTGAAAAACCAACGATCATCTATACCATTACAGACGAAGCTCCGGCGCTAGCAACATACTCTCTGCTGCCTATCATTCAATCTTTTACAGCTTCTTCTGGTATTAACGTTGATACTCGCGACATTTCACTTGCAGGGCGTATTATTGCCAACTTCCCTGACTATTTGAACGAAGAGCAACGTATTGGTGATGCATTAGCAGAACTAGGTGAATTGGCTAAGACACCAGAAGCAAACATTATCAAGCTTCCAAACATCTCTGCATCTGTACCTCAGCTTCAAGCAACAATCAAAGAGCTACAGTCAAAAGGTTACGCACTTCCTAATTACCCAGAAGAAGCAAACACTGACGAAGAGAAAGCAGTAAAAGCGACTTACGACAAAATCAAAGGCAGTGCAGTAAATCCAGTATTGCGTGAAGGTAACTCGGATCGCCGCGCTCCACTTTCTGTTAAAAACTACGCGAAGAAGAACCCACACTCAATGGGTGCTTGGTCTGCAGATTCTAAGTCGCACGTTTCAAGTATGGACGACAAAGACTTCTTCGGTAGCGAAAAGTCAGTAACCATTGAAGGTGCTACAGAAGTTAGCATTGAATTCGTTGGCAAAGATGGTGCGAAGAAAACATTGAAGCCAGCTTTTGCACTGCAAGATAAAGAGATCATTGATGCGTCAGTGATGAATAAGGCCGCTTTGGTTGCATTCTTCGAAAAAGAAATCGCATCGGCTAAAGAGCAAGGTGTACTGCTTTCTCTTCACTTGAAAGCGACGATGATGAAAGTATCTGACCCAGTGATCTTTGGTCACGCGGTTAAGGTTTACTACAAAGATGTATTTGCTAAACACGGTCAGCTGTTTGAAGAGCTAGGCGTTGATGTAAATAACGGCATCGGTGATGTCTACGCGAAGATTGATGCGCTTCCTCAAGAGCAGAAAGAAGCAATCGAAGCTGACCTGCAAGCGGTATACGAGACTCAGCCACCACTAGCGATGGTTGATTCGGACCGTGGCATTACTAACCTACACGTACCAAGCGATATCATTGTGGATGCATCTATGCCTGCAATGCTGCGTTCTTCTGGTCAAATGTGGGATCCAGAAGGTAAGCAAAAAGATACCAAAGCAATGATCCCAGATCGTAGCTACGCGAGCATTTACCAAGCGGTTATTGATTTCTGTAAAGAGAACGGCGCGTTCGATCCAACAACGATGGGTAGCGTACCAAACGTTGGCTTGATGGCTCAAAAAGCGGAAGAGTACGGTTCTCATGATAAGACTTTCATCCTTGAAGCTGCTGGTCAGGTTCAAGTTGTTGACGCTTCAGGCGCTGTGCTTCTTGAGCAAGACGTAGAGGAAGGCGATATCTTCCGTATGTGTCAGGTTAAAGATGCACCAATCCAAGACTGGGTTAAGCTTGCGGTAACGCGTGCTCGTGCATCGGGTGTTCCAGCGGTATTTTGGCTAGATGCGTCACGCGCACATGATGCTCAGCTTATCAAGAAAGTTGAAGCATACCTTCCTGAATACGATACCGATGGTCTTGAAATTAAGATCCTTGCTCCACTTGAAGCGACTCAATACTCACTGGTTCGTATCAAAGAAGGCCTAGATACTATTTCGGTTACTGGTAACGTATTACGTGATTACCTAACTGACTTGTTCCCGATTTTAGAGCTTGGTACATCAGCTAAGATGCTATCGATTGTTCCACTAATGAACGGTGGTGGTCTGTTTGAAACAGGTGCTGGCGGCTCTGCTCCTAAACATGTTCAACAAGTAGAGAAAGAAAACCACCTGCGTTGGGATTCTCTAGGTGAATTCTTGGCACTAGCGGCATCTCTAGAGCACCTGAGCGTAGTAACAGGTAACGCTAAAGCACAAGTTCTAGCTGATGCGCTTGATAAAGCGACGGGTGAGTTCCTTGATAACAACAAGTCTCCTTCACGTCGAGTAGGTGAGCTTGATAACCGTGGTAGCCACTACTATCTAGCGGCATACTGGGCTAAGGCGCTTGCTGAGCAAACGGCTGACGCTGATCTTGCTGCTGAGTTTGCAGGTGTGGCAAGTCAACTGGCTGAAAGTGAAGAAGCGATCGTTGCAGAGCTGAACAACGCTCAAGGTGTGGCTGGCGACTTAGGTGGTTACTACCTACTTGACGATGTATTGGTTTCAACACTAATGCGCCCAAGCTCAACGCTAAACGCGTTTATTGATGCATAGTGATTGGACTCATCGTTAGTCACTCATGAACGTGATTTGCTAACGAGTTGCTTAGGCTGATAGCTAAGTTATAGATAAAGTCAAAACGAAAGACGCTTTAACGATAATGTTAAAGCGTCTTTTTTCTGTCTAATACTTCTTAAGACCTAGCTTAAGGGGAGTAGCTCTTCGAGCTCATTGTCCAGTGAGCAACTTTAGAGCCCCCAAAACGAAAAAAACCGCTCACGTAATCCTGTGTTACAGGTATTAAATGAGCGGTTTCAATATTCTGTTTACCTGTCAGCCGTTAATGACGACTGATGGAGGTTAACATGAGTTTGCATTCGCCTATTTTGCGGCGCTGCCTTCTACAGGAACAACGGAGCTAGCATGCGAGCCTTTAGGTCCACTTTCTACTTCATAGTCGACCTGCTGACCAGCCTTTAAGGTTCGATAACCTTCCATTTGTATTGTGGAGTAGTGCGCGAAAATATCGCCGTCTTCACCTTCTGGACAAATAAAGCCAAACCCTTTGGCATTGTTAAACCATTTTACTGTACCTGTAGCCATGCTATACATCCCTCATGCATTTTGTTACTAACGTTGTTATATCAATTGTTGTAAGTGCGATTGATATCATTCCTACCAGCTAAAGAATTTCAGCTAATATCTTGAACCTCGTACATTGCTAACGGAAATTAACGCTACCCTGCGTAATTATTCCTTGTTGTTAATTTTTGAAGCGTGTTACTGATTTTAAATCATGTTGCAAAAATGTATTAAAAAACCTTTTAGCTCCAATGTAGCTAATGATTGAGCACAGTCAATAGCAAATTGGTATAAAAGTGATCAATTTTAATAACAAATCACATTCGAGATTAACTGCAAACTATTAACTAAATAGTAACTTAGCGGTGATCTTATCGTTAGTATCAATAGTTATGGCGTCTTTTTAATCAATCACATATGTTAATCCTGTTAATCGAGATCTTTTATTTGCAGCGATGGAAATGGTGGATTAGGCTCAGTATAGAGGAATATTTTTTGGTACTGTTTTTCGGTGCAGTTTCTTAGTACACCGTAAAGCGTGAATGTGGTAAATTTGAGTTAGGTAAACACTCACGACTTCCGAAAAATAACCCTTAGCAAAGCGATATGAGCAGAAACTTTGAATGGGCATCTCCAGGCTCAGATTTACTGGAGAAAGAAGCAACAAAAGTAAAGCCACCGGCGATGTATAACGTTGTGTTGAATAACGATGACTACACGCCCATGGACTTTGTAATCGAGATCCTAGAGCGATTCTTCTCACTAGATATCGAAAAAGCAACGGAAGTGATGCTCAAGGTTCATTATGAAGGTAAAGCTATATGCGGCACATACAGTGCTGAAATAGCGGAAACAAAGGTAGCGCAGGTCACGATGTACTCAAAGGAAAATGAGCATCCGCTACTATGTACAATGGAGCAAGTATAAATTGCTCGAACAACACTGTTGTTCCCTTAGGAGGTACTTATGCTAAATAAAGAATTAGAGACGAGTTTAAATGGCGCATTTGCTCGTGCGCGAGACAAGCGACATGAATTCATGACTGTCGAACACCTCCTACTAGCATTATTAGAAAATGATGCGGCCAAGGAAGCGCTCCAAGCTTGTCAGGCTGATCTCGATGCTCTTCGCAATGAGCTCGATATTTTTATCGATCAAACGACCCCACTTATCCCTGAAAGCGACGAAACTCGCGAAACTCAGCCTACGTTGAGCTTCCAACGAGTACTTCAACGCGCTGTTTTTCATGTTCAATCTTCAGGTCGCAGCGAAGTAACAGGTGCTAACGTACTTGTGGCTATTTTTAGTGAGCAAGAATCTCACGCGGCATATCTTCTTAAGAAAAACGACATTAGTCGCTTAGATATTGTTAACTTCATCTCACACGGTATTACCAAAGCGAGCAACGAAGGCGACAGTCCTTCATCATCCGATTCATTTGGTGGTGCAGAAAATGCTGAAGAAGCTAACTCTGAAGACCGTTTAGAAAATTTTGCTACTAACCTTAACGAAGTCGCAAAGCAGGGCAATATTGACCCACTAATCGGTCGTGACAAAGAGCTAGAACGCACTATCCAAGTTCTGTGTCGTCGTCGTAAGAACAACCCTCTGTTAGTGGGTGAAGCGGGGGTAGGTAAAACTGCCATCGCGGAAGGTCTTGCATGGCGCATCGTTGAAGGACAAGTGCCTGAAATCATTCAGAGCAGCGTAATTTATTCTCTAGATATCGGTTCACTGTTAGCCGGAACCAAATATCGTGGTGACTTTGAGAAACGTTTTAAAGCGATTCTTAAGCAACTGGAGAAAGAAGAAGACGCGATTCTGTTCATCGATGAGATCCACACCATTATCGGTGCCGGGGCTGCATCGGGTGGTCAGGTTGATGCGGCAAACTTAATTAAACCACTACTAAGCAGTGGCAAATTACGTTGCATCGGTTCAACAACGTACCAAGAGTACAGCAGTATTTTTGAGAAGGAGCGTGCTTTAGCTCGTCGCTTCCAGAAAATAGATATTATTGAACCATCGCTAGACGATACGACCAAGATCCTGATTGGCTTGAAGCCAAAATACGAAGCTCACCACGAAGTGCGCTACACCAACAAAGCGTTGCGTGCCGCTGTGGAACTGTCAGCTAAATACATTAATGAACGCCACCTTCCTGATAAGGCCATTGACGTAATCGATGAAGCGGGCGCTCGTAGTCGTTTGGCACCTGCAAGCCGTCGTAAGAAAACGGTAAGCGTGGCTGATATTGAGTCAATGGTTGCGAAAATGGCGCGTATTCCTGAAAAGTCAGTATCGTCTTCAGACAAAGATACACTCCAGAAACTGGATGAGCGCATGAAAATGTTGGTATTCGGACAAGACCCTGCAATCGATGTATTGAGTGAAGCGATTAAGCTGACCCGTGCTGGATTGGGTGCAGACAATAAACCTGTTGGTTCATTCTTGTTTGCTGGTCCTACTGGTGTCGGTAAAACAGAGGTGACTGTTCAGCTGTCTAAGTTGATGGGTATTGAGCTTCTGCGCTTTGATATGTCTGAGTACGGTGAGCGACACTCAGTGAGCCGCTTGATTGGTGCGCCTCCTGGTTATGTTGGTTACGACCAAGGTGGTTTGCTAACGGATGCCGTAATCAAGAACCCGCACTCTGTTGTGTTACTGGATGAAATCGAGAAAGCTCACCCAGATATCTTTAACTTGCTACTGCAGGTAATGGATAACGGCACGCTAACTGACAACAATGGTCGCAAAGCGGACTTCCGCAATGTGATTCTAGTGATGACGACCAACGCAGGTGTGGCTGAAACCGAGAAGAAATCGATCGGCCTGATCCAACAAGATCATGCGCCAGATGCGATGGGCGAAATCAAGAAGGTATTTACTCCTGAGTTCCGTAACCGTCTTGATAATATCATTTGGTTCAACAGCCTTGACCCAAGTGTGATTAGCCAAGTAGTTGATAAGTTCATTGTCGAGCTTCAGGTTCAACTGGACGCTCGTGGCGTGTCTTTAGAGGTTTCTGAGGATGCTCGTCACTGGTTAGCTGATAAAGGCTATGACAAGACCATGGGTGCTCGTCCAATGGGACGTGTGATTCAAGAGAAGCTTAAGAAACCACTTGCTAACGAGTTACTGTTCGGTAGCTTGGTTGATGGCGGTACGGTTAAAGTATCCCTGAAAAAAGACGAATTGGATTTCATCTATGTTGGTGCTAAAGAAGAGGTCATGCACTAACGAAGTGATTGATAAATCAAAGGCTTAAATATAAAACGCATGACTTAGGTTGTGCGTTTTTTTATGCTTGCGAGATGCGAGATGCGA